>JAJDTE010000096.1:0-4675 GCA_022827325.1 Gammaproteobacteria bacterium
ATGCCGTAATTCGGCCGTAATTCGGCCGTCATTCGTACGGCTTGTTTGAATTCTTCGGCCGTTCATGGCAAGTCCAGCAGCTTCAGTTCCCTGTCCGGCTCCAGTTCCAAATCCAGATTAAGCTTCGCCTTAGGCACCAGCCATCCCGTGACGAGCCCCATGGCACCCTCTTTCCTTCCGGGTACCCTGGCCTTCCACAGGTTCCTGTTCTTCTGTTTCGGATTTTTCTCATGGATTTCCAGTGAAGCAAATTCCCTCTCGACCGTATTCCAGTCCACGGAATTCTCCGAAGCGTACTGAACGAATACGGTAGGGTGCACCAGGAAGATGTGCCCTTCGGTCACATGGAAGAGCTTTCCTCCCTTGCCCTGCCTGTCCCCGCTTTCCCGGATAAGCCTTTCCACCCAATCCGTGAAACCACCTCCCGGAACCTTTCCGTGCATCCCGGGCGCTGCGGGTGCTGTCTCCGTCTCTTTGACCTTGCCGGCGATTGGAGTTGCACTGGACGTCTGATCCGGTACTTCCCTGGCCGGGCCGCTTTTCGTCTGCGGCTCCGGGTTCATGGCTGCCATCCCGGCTTTCCGGGTGGCTGCGGTTTCTTGGACCCCAGGCTTCACGGCTCCCTTCGACCCGGCGGTCTGTCTCCTCCCGGCCTTCTTCGGTGTTCCTGAACCCGGACTCGATTCCTTCCTTGATTCCTTCGCCCTCGCTGCCGGCGGGCCGGGCTCGATGCCGAAATGCGGCGTGCCGGCATGGGGCTCCGCCCGAATTTCCGAGGCCTTCCTTCCCCTGGTTGCCAGATCATGGATCGGTCCGCCGGGACGGTCCGAGAATGCCTGCAGGAATTCCCCGAGAACTTCCGTATCGCTTTCGATCCACTCAAGACCTTCCCCGGACAAGATCCTCATTGCGTACATCAGAGAATATGCGCGGTTGATTTCCTCGCGGCCCCGCCTGAATTCCACCTTCATGAACCTCGCCCTGGAATTCGAGTCGATCTCCCTGGCCAGGGGACTCCATTCGCCCAGCTGGCCCCGCGCCCTGCTGTACAGCGTGATTTTCTGGTGGTGAAGCAATGCGCCGAGCTCGCCGATGAGGGAGGCCGCGAATACCGTGTACGTGTACAGGTCGGCCTTCTTCTTCCGCTCTTCCGGAGAGCCGCTGATCGGGAGATTCACTCCCTTGCGCAATCTGAGCGCATAGTCCGCGGATTCCAGGGCATAGGTGAGCAGTCCGCCCGGCCAGGCATGATGACCATTCTCCGTCGCCGGGCAGGACTGGACCAGTTCCGCCGTGCGGAGCATGGCGTATCTGTACAGTTTGTCGAATGGCTCGTCCGCGATTCCGGCCGATTGCCAGATCGATTTCACCGGTTTCGGGTTGGCCTTGAGAAGCTTTTTCGGTGCCTGGATCCTGAACAGCCGCGGCGTGCTGGAAGGCCGCTGATCCGGGTTTTTGAAAAATCCATTGAAATTCAATTGCATCATTGCTAGAGTTCATCATTACAGGTAAACATGTTCTGGAAATACTTATTCCATGTTCGCCTGTCCGCCAAATCGCGGATGGTCTGACAGACTTTCATCTGCTTCCTGTGGCTCGGTCGGTTGACCAGTTGACTTTTAATCAATTGGTCGCAGGTTCGAATCCTGCACGCCCCACCAACCACACTGTTTCAAATCCGAAGTCCTTGTTGATCTGTTACTCCGGTAACCGGCTCTCGGGCCGTCACGGAAAACCCCCTTTCGGTCTCCACAGAATGTGGGGAGACACATTGGACAAATACCTCCACACCATAGGCCAAGATATCGAAATTTTTCTCTTCACGGAATTGCTCCGGTGGAGGTTGAACCGTGCTTCACCCGCACCTTGGAAAAAATTACCGTGGCCCATCGGGCTACGGTACGGATACCGTGTCGCCCCTGTTTCGGCCCGTTTCTTCCCGGTTCGCGCCATGCGGCATTACCGGCATTCCCCATGTCGTTGACAATCCGTTCGGGCCGTCATTATCATCGTGATTCCCCTGTGCCAGGCAGTGGGTCCAGTCAGTTGGGACGTCGAAGAATCCCGTTCCTGCACCGGACGGATACCAGCCGGGATTTCATCCGGGACAGGCACTTCGAACCTGTTCCCCGAACACGAAGCTCAGACATGCTGAAACAGTTCCAATCCAACCGCAGTGTCCGCCAGCTTCGTCAGCATGCTTCCGATACCGTTGCGCCGACGCCGGATCGCCACTGATGCCCGATCTTTCTGATCTGCGCGAACTGCGCAATGCGTTCGGTACCTTCATGACCGGGGTCACGGTGGTCACCACAAGAGAGCAGGGGGGCATTCCCCGGGGGTTTACGGCGAATTCCTTCTCCTCGGTGTCCCTGGATCCTGCCATGCTCTCGATCTGCATCGGAAAATCAGCCGAGAGCATCGAGGTGTTTCGCCAGGCCGATGGATTCGCGATCAACATTCTGAGCGAGAGTCAGGCCGAGACGTCCAGCCTGTTCGCCTCCAAGCGGCCGGACAAGTTCGATGTGACATCCTGGTGTGACGGGCCGCTTGGTCACCCGGTGCTGGACGGTGTCTGCGCCTGGTTCGACTGCAAGGTGGTACAGCAGATTGATGCCGGCGATCACATCATCATGATCGGCCGGGTTCACGCGTATGACTACAATGAACAGAACGGACTTGGTTATGTGCGCGGGGGATACGTGACCCTTGGGCTTGAGCAGGCAGCGGTAACCGCCGCAGGGCATGCCTCGCGTATCGTCGTGGGAGCACTCGTGTCCTTCAACGGGGGACTGCTCCTGCGCCGCCCGGAATGCGGCGGCGGCCTGCAACCGGTGGCAAGCGGTCTGCGCCAGCAATATGGCAGCATTGCAAAACTCAAGGCGATCCTGGACGACCTTGATATCGGCGCGACGATCACGTCGCTCTACGCGGTATTCGAGGATGAAAGCACCGGTCGCCAGTTCATCTACTATCGTGTGAATGTGGAAAGGGAGGGCTCCTGCGCGGGGGAATTCTACCGGCCGGAGGAAATTCCCTGGGACGCGGTGGACAATGAAGCCATCCGGGTCATGCTGAAGCGGTATATCGATGAATCCAGGGACATGCGCTACGGCGTGTATTTCGGCAACCAGCGAACCGGCACGGTGGTTCACCACGACGGCAATTGATCCGGCAGGACAGGAGAGGTCCCGTGAAAAGATACCAGCAGTACATTGACGGTGAATGGTGCGACGCGTCCGACGGGCAGACGATGACGAGCATCAATCCATCCAACGAGGAGCCCTGGGCCGAGTTTCCCGCCGCCAGTGAGGAGGACGTGAACCGTGCCGTCGAATCGGCCCGGCGCGCCCTGTACGAGGGGCCCTGGGGCAGCATTACCGCAACACAGAGGGGAAAACTGCTCTCACGGCTGGCGGCGCTGGTACGTGAAAAGGCCCTGTACCTCGGCGAAATCGAAACCACCGACAGCGGTAAGCTGGCCCGGGAAACCCGCGCGCAGACCGCCTATGTCGGGGACTATTACGATTATTTCGCTGGTCTGGCGGACAAGATCGAGGGCAAGACACTGCCCATCGACAAGCCGGACATGCATGTGTTCACCACCCGGGTGCCCATTGGCGTGGTGGCGGCCGTGGTGCCGTGGAACGCGCAGATGTTCCTGGCCGCGACCAAGCTCGGCCCCGCCCTTGCAGCGGGAAACACCGTGGTGCTCAAGGCCTCCGAGGTGGCTCCCGCAACCATGTTCGAATTTGCCCGGGCAATCGAGGAGGCGGGATTCCCCCCCGGGGTCGTCAACGTCATCAGCGGCACGGGAGAGCCCTGCGGCCGCGCCCTCACGTCCCATCCCGGCATTTCCCGGGTGGCCTTCACGGGAGGCCCGGAAACCGCCGCCAGGGTCGTTGCCAACACAGCCAGCAACTTTGCCGTGGTTTCCCTCGAACTGGGCGGCAAGTCGCCCATCCTGGTGTTCGATGACGCCGATATCGAGGGGGCGGTCAACGGCATCGTCGCGGGCAATTTCGGGGCATCCGGTCAGAGTTGCGTCGCCGGATCACGCGTGTTCATCCAGTCGGGAATCTACAACGAGGTCCTGGCGGAACTCGAGAACCGGGCTCGGCGGATCGTGATCGGCGACCCGCTGGACGATGCCACGCAGGTGGGTCCACTGGCCACCCGGATGCAGGTCGAAAGGATTACGCAGGCCATGTCGGAAGTGGCTTCACAGGGTGCTTCCATCCGCTTCGGCGGCGGCCGCCCGAAGGAGTTTCCCAGGGGATACTATGTTGTGCCCACCATCGTCGAGTGCCCGCACCAGGAGGTGACCACCATGCGCAAGGAAATGTTCGGTCCGGTGATGAGCGCCCTCCGGTTCGATACCGAGGACGAAGGGATCGCCCTTGCGAATGACACCCCCTTCGGGCTGGGCGCCGGTGTATTCACGGAAAACGTGGCCCGCGCCCACCGCGTCAGCGCCAGAATCCGCTCCGGAATCGTCTGGGTAAACACCTATCGCGCCATTTCTCCCATTGCCCCCTTCGGCGGATTCGGCATGAGCGGCTACGGCCGTGAGGCGGGGCTGGATGCAATCGAGGACTACACCCGCAGCAAGACCACCTGGATCAACATTTCCAGTGAGCCCATGTCCAACCCGTTCGTCATGCGTTGAGGATCA
>JAJDTE010000155.1:0-3745 GCA_022827325.1 Gammaproteobacteria bacterium
CTGGACCGGAACGGCCTGCGCCCGTCGCGCTATTACGTCACCCATGACGACATGGTGATCATGGCCTCCGAGGTGGGCGTACTGGACGTTGCCCCGGAGAACGTCAAGCTCAAGGAGCGCCTGCACCCCGGGCGTATCTTCCTGGTGGACACCCGGGAAGGCCGGATCATCGACGACAGTGAACTGAAACAGCGCTACATCGACGAACATCCCTACGGGCGCTGGTTGCAGCGGAACCTGATGCCCCTGGAAAACCTGCCCAACCCGAAGAACATCCACGGCACCGACCCCGATACCCTGATGCAGCGCCAGCAGGCGTTCGGTTATACCCACGAGGAACTGCGCATACTGGTGGCGCCCATGGCCGGCAACGGGGAAGAACCCGTGGGGTCGATGGGGACCGATGCGGCCCTGGCCGTGCTGTCCAACCGTCCGCGCCTGTTGTACGATTATTTCAAGCAGTTGTTCGCCCAGGTCACCAACCCGCCCCTGGACGGCATCCGCGAGGAGCTGGTTACCCAGGTCTCCACCACCATCGGCCCGGAAGCCAACCTGCTGCAACCGGGACCCGAGAGCTGCAAGCGCGTGCGCATTCCCTCCCCCCTGCTCACCAATGCCGAGCTGGCCCGCATCCGGGATATGAACCTGCCCGGTTTCAGGACCAGGACCATCCCCATCCTGTATCCCGTCGCCGCGGGTGGAACGGGGCTGGACCAGGCCCTGCACGATGTCTATGAGCAGGTCGACCGGGCCATTGAAGAGGGTTACAGCTATATTATCCTGTCCGATCGCGGCGTGAATGCCGAACTGGCGCCCATCCCGGCGCTGCTGGCGACCGCCGGCGTGCACCACCACCTGATCCGCAACGGCAACCGTACCCGGGTCGGACTGGTGCTCGAATCCGGCGAACCCCGCGAGGTCCATCATTTCGCGGTCCTGACCGGTTACGGCATCGAAGCAGTCAACCCCTACCTGGTGTTCGAGAGCATCAGCGGACTGATCGGCGAGGGCTTCGTGCCGGAGATGCAGTTCGACAAGGCGGTGGCCAATTACATCAAGGCCGTCAACAAGGGACTGATCAAGACCATGTCCAAGATGGGTATCTCCACGGTGCAGTCCTACCGGGGCGCCCAGATCTTCGAGGCCATCGGCCTGGACAAGGACTTCGTGGATCATTATTTCACCTGGACCGCTTCGCGCATCGGCGGCATCGGGCTGGATATCGTCGCAAAAGAGAGCAGCATGCGCCACCACAACGCGTTCCCGGACCGGCCGGTCAAACGTCCGGACCTGGAATGGGGCGGCGAATACCAGTGGCGCCGCGACGGCGAGTACCACCTGTTCAACCCGGAAACCGTGTTCAGGTTGCAGCATTCCACGCGCACCGGGCAATACCGTATTTTCAAGGAATATACCAGGTTGGTGGATGATCAAAGCAGCAATATGGCCACCCTGCGCGGATTGATGGAGTTCAGGCCGGTAGCGGAGCCCATACCCCTGGAGGAAGTGGAACCGGTCGAGAACATAATGAAGCGCTTCTCCACCGGCGCCATGTCCTACGGTTCCATCAGCCAGGAAGCCCACGAGACCCTTGCCATCGCCATGAACCGTATCGGCGGCAAGTCCAATACCGGCGAGGGCGGCGAAGACCCCGCCCGTTACACACCGGATGAGAACGGCGACCTGCGGCGCAGCGCCATCAAACAGGTGGCGTCCGGCCGTTTCGGCGTGACCAGCGAATACCTGGTGAACGCCGACGACCTGCAGATCAAGATGGCGCAGGGCGCGAAACCGGGCGAAGGCGGGCAACTGCCGGGACCCAAGGTCTATCCGTGGATCGCGGAGGTGCGCCATTCAACGCCCTGGGTGGGCCTGATCTCGCCGCCGCCGCACCATGATATCTACTCCATCGAGGACCTGGCGCAACTGATCCACGACCTCAAGAATTCCAATCCGGAAGCGCGCGTGCATGTGAAACTGGTGGCGGAAGTGGGTGTGGGCACGGTCGCCGCGGGGGTGTCCAAGGCCCATTCCGACGTGGTCCTGATCTCCGGTTACGACGGCGGCACCGGCGCCTCCCCCGTCAGTTCACTGAAACACGCGGGACTGCCCTGGGAACTGGGACTGGCGGAAACCCAGCAGGTGCTGGTGCAGAACAAGCTGCGCGATCGTATCGTCGTGCAGACCGACGGCCAGTTGAAGACCGGGCGCGACGTGGTGATAGCGGCCCTGCTGGGCGCCGAGGAATTCGGTTTCTCCACGGCCCCCCTGGTCGTCAGCGGCTGCATCATGATGCGGGTCTGCCACCTGAACACCTGCCCGGTGGGCGTGGCCACCCAGGACAAGCACCTGCGCGGGAAATTCAACGGCAAGCCCGAGTTCGTGGAAAACTTTTTCCGGTTTGTCGCCGAGGAGATGCGGGAACTGATGGCGCAACTGGGGTTCCGCACCGTGGATGAAATGGTCGGTCGCAGCGACCGGCTGGACATGAACAGGGCGATTGATCACTGGAAGGCGAAGGGCCTGGATTTCACCAATATACTCTACAAGCCGGAAATGGGCCCCGAGGTGGGGATTTACCATTCACAGGGGCAGGACCACGGCCTGGAGAGATCACTGGACGTGACCACGCTGGTGCCCTTGTGCAAGCAGACGCTCGAGACCAGGGAACCGGTGGACATCATCCTGCCCATCAGGAATACCAACCGCACCACGGGAACCATCCTGGGCTACGAGATCACCAAACGCTACGGCGCCGCGGGACTGCCGGAGGACACGGTGCGGGTGCATTTCAACGGGTCTGCCGGGATGAGTTTCGGCGCCTTCGTCCCCAGGGGCGTCACCCTGACCCTGGAAGGGGACTCCAACGATTATATCGGCAAGGGCCTCTCCGGCGGCAAGATCATCGTCTACCCGCCGCGGGCTTCGACGTTCGCGCCGGAAGATAACATCCTCATCGGCAACGTGGCCCTGTACGGCGCAACCTCCGGCGAAGGCTATTTCAGGGGCATTGCCGGCGAGCGCTTCTGCGTCAGGAACAGCGGCGTCCACGCGGTGGTGGAGGGCGTGGGAGATCACGGCTGCGAATACATGACCGGCGGCCGCGTGGTGATTATCGGCAGGACCGGACGCAACTTTGCCGCGGGCATGTCCGGCGGCATTGCCTACGTACTGGACGAGGACGAGGATTTCAACATCCGCTGCAACCGGCAGATGGTGGACCTCGAAGCCGTCGAGGAGGAAGAAGACGTCAGGACGATCAGGCAGCTCCTGACCCGGCACGTCCAGTACACCCAGAGCAGCACAGGGCGGCGCATCCTGAACAACTGGCGCCAATACCGGGAGCGCTTTGTCAAGGTCATGCCGAGGGATTACAAGATCGTTCTGGAAGCCATCAGGAAAGGGCGGGAAAAGGGCCTGTCCGAGGAAGAGGCCATCATGGAAGCGGCCCATGGGTAAGATCACCGGTTTCATCGAGTTTGAACGGGAGAAACAGCCGTACCGCCCGGTTACGGAAAGGCTTGGCGACTGGCGCCAGGTGATGGAGTCATGGCCGATCGAGCCCCTGAAGGTCCAGGCGTCCCGCTGCATGGATTGCGGCATTCCGTTCTGCCACCAGGGCTGCCCCCTGGGAAACCTGATCCCGGACTGGAACGACCTGGTTTACCGGGACCAGTGGCTGGAGGCGATCCACCGGCTGCACGCCACCAATAACTTCCCGGAATTTACCGGCACCCTGTGTCCG
>JAJDTE010000106.1:0-11865 GCA_022827325.1 Gammaproteobacteria bacterium
GTGGTGCCGGAAAGAGGAATCGAACCTCCGACCTACTGATTACGAATCAGTTGCTCTACCGACTGAGCTATTCCGGCATGGGGATACATCGAGGAAACGGATTATATGTATTGGACTTTGCAGGGTCCACCACCGGCAGGAGAAAGCAGGCGCAATACCGGGTCATGCCGACAACCCGAACAGTCCGTAAAACCGACGCATGGGAGGGTCTGGAAGAAACCAGCGCAACAACGCTTCAACTGGAAGGGATGGCCCCTAGCTTGGCTCCAGACGCCAGACGGCGGCGCCATTCTCGTCCAGAAGCAGGTAGATCAAACCGTCGGGGCCGGTGCGGACATCTCGGATCCGGTTACCGAAGTCCGTCAGGAGACGCTCTTCATGAATCACCTGTTCCCCGTCAAGCTCCAGCCGGACAAGCAGTCGGGCGCGCAGCGCACCGACGAACAGGTTACCGTTCCACCGGGGAAACATGGCGCCCCGATAGACCGTCAGCCCCGAAGGGGCAATCGACGGCACCCAATAGGTGGCGGGCTGTTCCATGCCGGCACGTGCGGTCTCGTCGGTGATCCTGGTGCCGCTGTAGTTCCGGCCATAGGTGATCGTCGGCCATCCGTAGTTCCGCCCGCGCTCCACCAGGTTGACCTCGTCACCGCCCCGCGGCCCATGTTCCTGCGACCAAAGCCTGCCGGTCTCGGGATCGAAGGCAAGACCCTGCGGGTTGCGGTGGCCGTAGGACCATATTTCGGGAAGCGCCCCTGCGCGGTCGACGAATGGGTTGTCGGCCGGGGCCGTACCGTCAGGATTGAGTCTGAGGATTGCACCGGCGTGGGTGCCCAGATCCTGCGCATTGGGCCGGTGGCCGCGGTCTCCGATGGTGACGAACAGTTTCCCGTCCGTATCAAAGCGCAGCCGCGAACCGAAATGCCGTCCCGAGCGGCTTCCCGCACGACCGACGAAGACAACCCTGAACCCGTGCAGTCGATCGTCTTCCAGCCGGGCCGTGCTGACCGCAGTCGTCTTGCCTCCCCCGGTGTCCCAGGTGTGGCTCAGATAGATCCGCCGATTGGTTGTGAAACCCGGGTCGAGGGCGACATCCATCAACCCGCCCTGCCCGAAGGACTCGATCCACGGCAGGCCGGGAAGCGGGTCCGACGGCTTCTCCCCGGGCTGCAGGATTCGGAGATTGCCGTCCAGTTCGGTCACCAGGATTCGCCCGTCGGGGAGAAACGCCATGCCCCACGCCTGATCGAACGGCCCGCCGACCGGAACAAGGCGAAAGGAATGTTTCTCGGAGTGGTACTCGCGCGGCTCGTGGGAGTCCGCAAAACCGCCCGTATTCACGCAAAGCAGCAGGACAGCAACCGCCCAGGCCAAGATCGGGCCCCCGCGATGGCAAACGTCAAGCATTGCACAACCTCGCAAGTGCATCATCCTTCGTCGTCGGGAATCTGTCACGCCCATCCTTCGCCCGGTTCGGTCACCATGTCCCGCATACCGGAAGCAAGCCCCTTCCGAAAAAATGGATTCCACTGATTGAGACTCCCTGGTCAGCCGGTTTTCGCACACCCCTACCCGTCATCACATCCTGCCAATCGAGATTCTCCATTGTATACGCATTGCAATGCTGCACGGTGGGCCCGTCGTGCGCGTATCGCCATCTTCCCGGGCGTGGCCGGGTGTCAAATACCAGCCCCTTCCGGTGCTGGTTCAGTCCCTTTTCAGTCGCACCGGCAGCGAAAACGAAATATTCTCCCTTGGTCCAGCCAGTTCCTGTATCGACAGGTCGTCCCTGTGCAGCTTTTCCACCACCCTCTGCACCAGTGACTCGGGCGCTGAGGCGCCAGCAGTGACACCGACGCGCTGCACCCCCTGCAACCATTCGTTGCGGATTTCCTCCGGTCCATCAATGAGATAGGCTGGAACGTTCCGCACAGCAGCGATCTCCCGCAGCCGGTTCGAGTTGGAACTGTTCTGGGAACCCACGACGAACACCACGTCGCATTGACCCACCATCTGCTTGACGGCATCCTGGCGGTTCTGGGTGGCGTAGCAGATATCCGCCTTGCGAGGCCCCTTGATCCGCGGGAAACGGCTGCGCAGGGCATCGATGATCCGTGCCGTGTCATCCATGGAAAGCGTGGTCTGGGTGACGTAGGCCAGGCAGGTTGGATCGCGGACTTCCAGCCTTTCAACATCCTCGACGGTTTCCACCAGAAGAATATTCCCTTCGGCCTGTCCCATGGTGCCCTCCACCTCGGGGTGGCCTGCATGCCCGATGAGAATGACCTCATGCCCCCGCTTGATGTTCTGGGCCACCTCCACGTGCACCTTTGTAACGAGCGGGCAGGTCGCGTCGAGCACACTGAGCCTGCGGTGCTTCGCTTCCTCTCTCACCCTCTGGGAGACACCGTGGGCACTAAAGATCACGATGGAATCCTCCGGAACCTCCTCGAGTTCCTCCACGAACACCGCACCCTTGTCGCGCAGATTGTCCACCACAAAGCGGTTGTGGATCACCTCGTGACGAACGTAGATGGGGGCCCCGTACTTTTCCAGTGCCCGTTCGACGATCTCGATGGCACGGTCCACGCCGGCACAGAAGCCGCGCGGGTTGGCAAGTATGACTTTCATAGCCGGAGTGTGACTCATCTGCGAAAAAACGGCAAACTGTCCAGGATCAGCATGATGGCGCCTATTGTAATGGCCACGTCGGCCACATTGAACGCCGGAAACATCCAATCTCCATAATGCAAAAGGAAAAAGTCGATCACGTAGCCGTTCGTGACGCGGTCGACCAGGTTGCCGATGGCTCCGCCCAGCACCAACGAAAGTCCGATGGCGAGCCACCGGTTCCTTTCCCGTTCCCGCCAGATCCAGACCAGCAGGACCAGTGAAAACACCGATGCCAGCCCGACAAACAGGTAATGCTGCCAGCCCCCGGCATCATTGAGGAAGCCGAACGCGGCGCCCTTGTTGAAGACCAGCACCAGGCTGAAAACCGGCAGGATGTCCACCGACGGGCCTTCCAGCAGATTTTCGTAGGCCAGGGACTTGGTCACCTGGTCCAGCGCCAGCACCAGCAGCGCCAGCAGGAGGAACACCGCGTAGCGGACGGAAGCGTTCATGCAAGCCCCAGGATTTCCCGTGCCCGGCCACAGTCCTTTAGGATCTGTGCCTGCAGGGCTTCGAATCCGTCGAATTTCCTTTCGGGACGGATCTTTTCCGCGAACTCCACGCATACCCGGCTGCCGTATACCTCGTCGTCAAAATCGAACAGGTGAACCTCCAGCAGTGTTCGCAGGCCCCCAACGGTGGGCCGGGTGCCCAGGTTCGCCACCCCGGGTAACGGGTCTTCGCCAAGACCGCGCACGCGCACCGCGAACACCCCGGTCAATGCCGGCTTGTGGTTGATCGGGACATTCAGGGTCGGAAATCCCCACTGCCTGCCGAGCTGCTGGCCCCGTATCACCCGGCCAGCCAGGGCGTAGGGCCGCCCCAGCAGTTCGGCGGCGGCGCCCAAGCCACCAGTCTCCAGCAGTTTCCGGACCCTGGTGCTGCTGATGCGCTCCCCGTGCATGCTCAGCGTTTCCGTCCGCTCAAGGTCATAGCCCATCTCGTCCGCCAGGGCGGACAGCAGCTCGAAATTCCCCTGGCGATCACGCCCGAAACGAAAATCATCGCCAACCAGGAGATACCGGACCGCCAGCGCCTCCACCAGGATCTCCCTGACGAATGCCGTAGCTTCCGTGGATGCAAGGCGGTCATCGAAACGCAGGCTCAGCATGATGTCAATTCCGCACTCGGCGAGGGCAAAGTAGCGGGTCGTCAGGTTCGTAAGCCGGGGGTATCTTTGCTCGCCGCGGAAATATTCCTGGGGATGGGGGTCGAACGTCATCACCACGGCCGGCAATCCCAGGCGGTCCCCATGCGAGCGCAGGTTCGCCAGAATCCTGCGATGGCCGAGATGCACCGCATCGAAATTGCCGATGGTCAGCACGCAGCCCCGGCCGGCAAGACCCGCAGCGGCGGTGCTACGGACAAGCCTCATTCGGTTCCTCTCCCCGAAAGCAGGGACTTCAATGGTACGCCGGACACGACAAGAGCAATGAAATAGGTCACCAGTCCCGCCGGAACCAGCCATCCCAGGCGGGAGACGCGTTCCGGTACCGGACTGTCGAGCCACCACCCGGAATCTCCCATCCCAATATAAAGCAAAATGCCCATCACGGCGCTGGCCCCGATGACCCTCACCAGCAGAAACGGCCATTCCGGCTCCAGGTGAAGCACCCCGGAACGGCGAAGACCGGAGTATAGCAAGCCCGCGTTCACCACGGCAGCGATCGAGGTCGCCGCGGCCAGGCCGACATGATGAAACGTGGTAAAGAGGGCGAGGCTGGCGACGATGTTGACCGCAACGGCGATAACGCCGATGCGGACCGGCGTCCTGGTATCCTTACGGGCAAAGTATCCGGGCGCCAGCACCTTGACCAGGACGATGGGCACCAGCCCGAAGCTGTACGCCACCAGGCTGAGCGCCGACATGCCGACCCCGATGCGGGTGAAATCCCCGTGATAGAAGATCGTGCTGATCAGTGGCACTGCCAGGATGATCAGCGCGGCGGTGGCCGGCACGCAAATCAGGAACACCCAGCGCATGCCCCAGTCCAGGGTGCGGGAAAACCGTCCCGGGGACTCGGCGGCATGCTGGCGCGAAAGGCCGGGCAGGATCACCGTGCCGAGTGCGATGCCGAACACGCCCACGGGAAACTCCATCAGGCGGTCGGAATAGTAGAGCCAGGAAATGCTGCCCGTTACGAGGAACGACGCCAGGAGGGTATTGATGAGCACGTTGAGCTGGGCGACGGAGACCCCGAAGATGGCCGGCAGCATGAGGCGGAACACCTGCCCCGCGCCGTCGGCTGCCACCCGGTCACCGGGGGTCCTGCGGAGCCTCGGCTTCACGAGCAGCGCCTCCCGCCGCAGGAACGGTGCCTGGAACAGAAGCTGGACCACGCCGGCGACCAGCACGCCCACCGCCAGGGCCAGCGGACCGCTGTCCATCGCATCCACCAGCTGCCATGCCGCCAGGATGAGACAGACATTGAGCAGGATGGGCGTGGCGGCGGGGCCGGCGAACCGGCCGCAGGAATTGAGCATGGCCCCCGCCATGGCCACCAAGGAGATGAAGAACAGGTAGGGGAACGTGATGCGCGTGGCCTCGACGGTCAACGCGAACTTCGCGGGATCTTCCGAGAATCCCCAGGCGATGGCCTTGACCAGCCACGGGGCGGCGGCAACCCCGGCCAGGGAGAAGAGTGCCAGCACGAGACCGAACCGTCCCAGGGTGAGCTCCAGGAACCGTTTTCCCTGGTCCCTGTCATGGTTCTCGCGAAAATCCGTGAACACCGGAACGAACGCTGCCGCAAACGCGCCTTCCGCAGTCATCCGGCGAAAGAAGTTGGGAATCCGGAAGGCGACGAAGAAAACGTCCGCCGCCGCCCGGTCGCCGAGGATATTGGCCAGCACCACGTCCCGGATCAGGCCACTGATCCGTGACAGCAGGGTCATGGACCCGACCACGGAGGTAGACTTGATGAGTTTACCGGACATACAGGTTATCTCTGGTTTGTCGGGAACCGAAAGCACCCGCCGTTCAGCGCAGTCTTGACTTCAGGCACGAAATTGACGATATTCCGGCGTCCCCTGCAGCCCCCGTGCCCTGTTTCTGGTCCGGGGACCATTCAGGGCCCGGCGGGACGGAAAGCACCGGACGCGGCGGATACAGGGCGGCGCATTATAGTCCCGTTACAGCAGTCCGGGAATCCCCGCGTACCTGACTGTCCGGTCCGGAACCGGGACGGCAGCACCGCAGGACATGCGAACCAATTTTTCAGGAACCGATCTTGGCAAATTCATCACAAGCACGAAAGCGCGCCCGCCAGAACGTCAGACGGCGCAACCACAACATGAGCCAGCGCTCGGCGCTGCGCACGTCGATCAAGAAGCTGCTCAAGCTGATCGACGCCAACAATGTCGACCAGGCCAGGGCCACCTACCGCGAAACCTCGGCCCATATCGACCGGGCCGCATCCAAGGGACTGCACCATCCCAACCGGGCCGCGCGCCTGAAGCGCCGCCTGAACAACCGCCTGCGGGCCATCACCACCCAGTAACCTTCTGTCCGGTCCACGTACCGGTCAGGCCCCCGGTTTTTTCCGATCCCGGTCCCCGCGATCCGGGGCGCGCCCGGCGGTCCCGTCACCTGACGGCGGCACGGACTGCGCGGTCCTGACGATCCCGTCGACCTCGGCTGCACCAAGCTCGGCCCAACCCCCCGCCGGCACCCCGCGGGGCAGCCTGACCGGTCCGTAGCGCACCCGGACAAGCCGGCTGACGCGGCAGCCGACGGCTTCCCACAACCTGCGGACCTCCCGGTACCGTCCCTCGGTGACCACGACACGGAACCAGGTATTGCGGCCCTCCCCTCGCTGCCGCGCGATACTGCGAAACCCGATCCGCTCGCCGTCCAGTTCCACCCCCCTTCTGAGGGTGTCCATGGCGGCGGCGTCCACGTCCCCGAACACCCGGCACAGGTACTCCCGCTCAAGGCCCGTGGCGGGATGCATCAGTCGATTCGCCAGGTCGCCGTCCGTGGTGAAAAGAAGCAGTCCCCGGGTATTGATATCCAGCCTGCCCACGGCCACCCAGCGGGCCTTGCGGATTTTCGGCAGGTTGCGGAACACCGTGGGCCGCCCTGCCGGATCATCGCGGCTGCAGATCTCCCCCTCGGGCTTGTTGTAGGCAATCACTCTGGAGCCCCTGGCGGCGGGCGGGCGACGTGAAACCGGCCTGCCGTCCAGCAGGATGCGCGAGCGGTCGCTGACCTTCTGGCCGAGTTCCGCCGCCCGGCCATCCACCCTGATCCGGCCTTTTTCGATCCATGACTCCACCTGCCTGCGAGATCCGAGCCCCAGATCGGACAGGTATTTCTGCAGGCGTATACTCCCGGGGCCTTCGGTCACCCGGCCGGCAGCCGCCCCGGGAGAGGTCTTGGATGCATGAAAAGAAGTGCCGGGCCCTGTCCTGCCGCGGCTGTTCCGCCTGCCCGGGCGCGTCATCCGCCGGGGGCACTGGACACGACGGCGCCATCCTCCAGTCCCCCGTCACCGGTTCCCGCCGGGGAGATTCCAGTCTCCGCTTGCGCCGGTGCGGCCGTCTCCCCGATACCGTCCGGCCCGGCCCCGTCGGCGACCTGCACTGCTTCCGGCTCCCCCTCTCCGCCCGCATCCGCGGACGACTCGAGGGCCACCAGCACCTCCTGGGGCAGCGACACCTCCATTTCCCCCACGATCTCCATCAGGTCCCTTTGTTCCGCGAGATCGGGCAGGTCCTTCAGGGAGCCGAGATTGAAATAGGACAGAAATTCCCGGGTGGTGCCGAAAAGCGCCGGATGCCCGGGGACGTCACGCACCCCGACCTGCTTGATCCAGCCCTGCTCGACGAGTCGCTGGATGATGTCCGCGCTGACCGACACGCCGCGCACATCCTCGATATCGCCGCGGCTTGCCGGCTGCCGGTAGGCAATGATGGCCAGCGTCTCCAGGAGCGCCCGGGACAACCTGGGCGGTCGCACCGCGTGCAGCCTTCGAAGGTAGTCCGCATACTTTTCCCGCGTGTGGTAGCGGTACCCGCTGCCGATCTTCTTCAATTCCACGCCGCGGCCCGCGCACTCCTGGCTGAGGGTCTCGATGGCTTCGTGAACCCGGGTAGCTTCGGGTCTCGCGGTTTCATCGAACAAGCCCTGGATCCTGGCCACGCTCACCGGGCTGTCCGCCGCCAGCAGAACCGCCTCGACGATATTCTTCAGGTCGTCCGACATCGGTCAGGCCGCCCTGTCCGGCTCCGCCGCGGGTCCGGATTCCACCCGCTTGAGGTGAATTGGGGCGAACGGTTCGTTCTGCACCATCACCAGGACGTTGTCCCGGCACATTTCCAGGATCGCCATGAAACAGATCACCATGCCGAGGCGGCCCTCGTCCGGATCGAACAGGTCCTCGAACCTGAGGAAGCGGTCGCGCTGGAGCCTGTCCAGAATCTGGGTCATCTTCTCGCGCACGGTGAGCCTCTCGTGCCCGACGCCGTAATGGCGGTTGTGCACCGAGCGTTCGATGACGTTGCGGAACGCCAGGACCAGTTCCGTCAGGGTTGCCCGGGGCTCTACCTTCACCGGCGCCGGATCCTCGAAGTCCGCCGAAACGAGGTGGAGTTCCCGTTCCAGGCGCGGCCGTTCCTCGATCTCCCTGGCGGCCTCGCTGAACCGTTCGTATTCCTGCAGGCGCCGGATCAGGGCCACCCGCGGGTCCTCCCCCTCGTCGTCCTCCTCGATGCAGGTTCTCGGCAGCAGCATCCTCGACTTTACTTCCGCCAGCGTGGCCGCCATCACCAGGTACTCCGCCGCCAGGTCCAGCCGGAATTGCCGCATGAGTTCCACGTACTCCATGTACTGGCGGGTGATCAGGGACACCGGGATGTCGAGGATGTCCAGGTTCTGCTTGCGGATCAGGTACAGCAGGAGATCGAGCGGCCCCTGGAAGGTCTCGAGAAACACCTCCAGCGCTTCGGGCGGTATGAAAAGGTCGTCCGGCAGTTCCTTGAGCGGCCTGCCGTTGACCAGGATCGGGGGGGGAGTCTCCCCTGCCGCCGCGTTGTCCGCCGGTTCGATCACCAGCGATTCCGGGGCGGATGTCTCGTCGGAACCGGGTCCAGGATGATTCATGTATTCTGGGCTCGATAAACGGGCGACGGCATCAGCGGTAGACCGTACCCACCGATTTTCGCACAATTTCCATGGTTTCGCAGGCCTCTGCCCGTGCCCGGCGGTCGCCATCGGCGATCACCTCCCGCACGAGGTCGGGATTTTTCTCGTAGGGAAGCGCCCGTTCACGGATGGCCGACTGCTCCTCGAGGACACTCCCGATCAGTGGTTTCTTGCACTCAAGGCAGCCGAATGCCGCCTTGCGGCAGCCGTCCTCCACCCAGTCCCTGGTGTCCCGGCTGCTGTAGACCTTGTGGAATTCCCACACGGGGCACTTCTCCGGCTCCCCCGGGTCCGTGAGCCGCACCCGGGCCGGGTCCGTGGGCATCACGCGGATGGCCTGTTCCACCCGGGCCGGGTCGTCCCGGAGATAGATGGCGTTGTCATAGGACTTGGACATCTTCTGCCCGTCCAGGCCCGGCATCTTCGCCGACTCGGTCAGCAGCGCCGCCGGCTCCGGCAGCAGGGTGACGCCCCGGCCCTCGAGGTAACCCAGCAGGCCATCCTTCCGGGACCGGTCGAGGTTCTGCTGCGACTCCACCAGGGCCCTTGCCTCCTCCAGGGCTTCCCGGTCGCCCTGCTCGGTAAAGGCCTGGCGCAGGCGCCGGTAGGTCTTCGCGGCCTTCTTGCCCATCTGCCGGATCGCCGCGGCCATTTCCTCCTCGAATTCGGGACTGCGGCCGAAGAAATGGTTGAAGCGGCGGGCGATTTCCCGGGTCAGTTCCACGTGGGGCACCTGGTCCTCCCCCACGGGGACATGGGCGGCGCGGTACATCAGGATATCGGCGGACTGCAGCAGCGGATAGCCGAGGAACCCGTAGGTGGCGAGATCCTTCTCCCGCAGGCGTTCCTGCTGGTCCTTGAAACTGGGTACACGCTCCAGCCATCCGAGGGGCGTCACCATGGAAAGCAGGAGGTGCAGTTCCGCGTGTTCGGGCACGTGGGACTGTATGAACAGCGTCGCCTTTTGCGGGTCCACACCCGCGGCCAGCCAGTCGATCACCATGTCCCAGACATGGCGTTCCATGGTCTCGGGGTCATCGTAATGGGTGGTCAGGGCGTGCCAGTCGGCGACGAAATAGAAACAGCTGTAGTCCTCCTGCATCCGCACCCAGTTGCGCAGGACGCCATGGTAGTGGCCCAGGTGCAGCATCCCGGTGGGACGCATGCCGGAGAGCACGCGCCGGTTGCCCCTGGGGTCCTGTGAATCTTCGCTCATGTCGCCGGCAGACGGTACGGGTTGCGGGTTCGGATACGGCAGCGGTCCTGGACGGCGCCTGCGGTCATGCCCCGCCTTCGAACGGGGCGGGGTCGCCCTTGCCGCGGCGAAGCACCTCCGGCAGGCCGCCGGTCAGGTCGACCACCGTGGTGGGCTCGAGGTCACAGGGCCCTCCATCGATGATCATGTCGATGGCGTGTTCGAGCGTCTCCCTGATCTCCTGCGCGTCGTTCATCGGCAGTTCCGCGCCCGGCAGGATCAGGGTGGAACTCATCAGCGGTTCATCAAGTTTCGCCAAAAGCTCCGTCACGATTGGAAAGTCCGGGATCCTGAGGCCGATTGTACGACGCCTGGGATGCTGCAGGCGACGGGGCACTCCCCGGGTGGCCGGGAGGATAAAGGTATAGGGCCCGGGAGTAAAGCGCTTGAGCAGCCGGTAGATCTCGTTGTCGACCCTGGCGTACAGCGACACCTCGGAAAGATCCCGGCAGACCAGGGTGAAATTGTGGTCGTCCTCCACCCGGCGGATGGAGCGGATCCGGTCCATGGCGTCCTTGTTGCCGATAGCGCATCCAAGCGCGTAGCTTGAATCGGTGGGATAGGCGATGATGCCCCCCTGGCGCAGGATCGTGACGGACTGGCGGATCAGGCGCCCCTGGGGGTTCTGGGGATGGACCTGAAAGAACTGGGCCATCAGCCGGCCCCCTGGCCGGACACGCGCCTTGCCACGGGCCTCCTGCGGGGGCGCCGCCTGCGGCCCTTCCTGCCGGCACCCGGGGCGGATGCGGGCAGCTGCTGGATCATCTTTTGCCGGTCCCGGAGCCCCTGGTCCTGGATCCGGGTCCACCAGGCCACGAGTTCCTCGGGGACCTCGCCGATGGCGGCCCGCAGCACCAGGAAATCATAGGCCGCGCGGAAACGCTTGTTCTCCAGCATCGGCCCGATGCTGCGGGGGCGCCGAAGCTCCAGGTTGTCCTGCATCTGCCAGATCTCGATGGCCTGGCTGCTGACCCGGCGCGGGACCGACACCTGGCGGCACTGCTCGGCGAACACCCGGTCACCGGCCCGCCAGATCCGTTCGTTGTGGCCGACCCTGCTCTCCGTCATGCCTTCCAGTTCGATCCGGAAGGGGCGCCACAGTAGGACCGCGTAGAGAAACGCGGGAATCACCGGCTTGTTCCGGCTGGTTCGCCGATCGGTGTTCTCCAGCGCCTTCAACACCAGGGTCTCCCAGGTGTCCCCGCCGGGCGCATCGAGTGCCGCAACCGTCTGGGGAAACAGGATCCCGGCAAACCCGGCGTTGCGCAGCTCCTGCCAGCTTGCCACGCCGTGGGAATGGTGGAACAGCTTCAGCACCTCGTCGAAGAGCCGCGCCGACGGCACGCCGGCAAGCAGCGAACGGTGCCTGACCACCGACTTCATCAGTCCCCGGTCCGGTTCCAGATCGAGTTTCGCCTTGAACCGCAATACCCGGAGCATCCGCACCGGATCCTCGGCAAAGCGCTCGGCCGGTTTTCCGATCAGGGACAGGCGGCGCGCGCCGATGTCCCCGACGCCCCCAAGGAAATCCACGATCTTCTCCTCGAGCGGATCGTAGTAGAGCGCATTGACCGTGAAGTCCCTGCGCAGCGCATCATCCTCCATGCTGCCGTAGACGTTGTCGTCCAGGAGCCGGCCGTCCTCGGTGGTTCTCGGCGCGTCGCGGCGCCGGCCCTTCTTCCAGGGCAGCCACGTTTCCCTGGCGGCGGCCGGGTTCGCCCGGTAGGTGGCCACCTCGATCACTTCCCGTCCGAAGCGCACGTGCACCAGACGGAACCGCCGGCCGATGATC
>JAJDTE010000028.1:0-14564 GCA_022827325.1 Gammaproteobacteria bacterium
GCCATGCAGGTAGGTACAGAGAATCCGGCGGTCATCGGACAGCGCCCCGTCACGCCTGCCGTCATCGAGCGCCAGCAGCGGCGCGTAACGATCCAGGCCCGTGGTTTCCCCCATGTGGATTTCGTAACCGCTGATCCGCTCGCCGCCCGGCAGCATTGCCCCGGTCACGTTCCGCAGCTGCTTCCCGGTCCGGAGCGTGGTTTCCAGGGCAAGGAGACCCAGCCCGGGCGCGGACCCCGGCGGACCCTCGACGCCCGACGGGTCGTGGATGGCGGTGCCCAGCATCTGCAAACCGCCACAGATTCCCATGAGTTTTCCCCCGTAACGCAGATGGTGCAGGAGGTATTCCACCCAGCCGTTGTCCTTGAGCCAGCCGAGATCCACCACGGTGTTCTTGCTGCCCGGCAGGATGACCAGGTCCGCAGGCGGGATTGCGTCGCCCGGCCCCACGAACCGGATATCAACCAGCGGGTGCAGCCGGAGCGGATCGAAATCCGTATGGTTGCTCATCCGCGGCAGCCTCGGCACATTGATCCGCAATGCCTGGGTCCCGGCTTCCGTCTCCGATGCCTCCTCCACCGAATCCTCGGACGGGAGGTATAGCCCCCCCAGCCATGGCAGCACACCGAGAACGGGCTTGCCGGTGCGTCCGTAAAGCCAGTCATTGCCCGGCTCCAGCAGGCGACGGTCACCCCGAAACCGGTTGATCAGGAAACCCCTGACGAGGTCCCTCTCCGCCGGTGCCAGACAGGCCATCGTGCCGACCAGGTGGGCGAACACCCCGCCGCGGTCGATGTCCGCCACCAGCACCACGGGACAGTCCGCCGCCAGGGCGAACCCCATGTTGGCGACGTCGTTTTCCCTCAGGTTGACTTCCGCCGGGCTGCCGGCGCCCTCCACGACGATGAAATCGTACTGCCGCGAGAGCCGCTCCCAGGACTCGAGCACGTGGGGCATGGCCAGTTCCTTGTATCCATGGTACTCCCCGGCGGAAAAATTTCCGATGGGACGGCCCTGCACGATGACCTGGGCGCCCTGGTCGCTGTGGGGCTTCAGCAGGATCGGATTCATGTCGCTGTGACACGGGACGGCGCAGGCCATTGCCTGGACCGCCTGGGAGCGGCCGATCTCGCCGCCATCCACGGTCACTGCGCTGTTGAGCGCCATGTTCTGGGGTTTGAACGGCGCGACCCGGTGCCCGTTCCGGTGCAGCAGCCGGCAAAGTCCGGAGACCACGGTGCTCTTGCCGGCACTGGAAGTGGTGCCCTGAACCATGATTGCACGGGCTTTCCGGGATCGCATGGGCGGGAATGTCACCAAGGGTGGGGGGCGGATCATTCCATAGTCGTCCCGGCGCTGTCGATACCCGTGCCCGCCCCGGCCGTACCGTTCCGCCGGCATGCCTGCACTTCCGGAACGGAAGACGGGCCGTGTTAACCTGACGGGGTCGATGTTATCCTTGGTTTTTCGACATTTCCGTTATCGCGTCCCGTTGTCCCATGCAGATTTCAGCCCCTCCTGACCCGGTGCCGGCCACGGGGTTTGTCATGCGGCAGGCCCCAGGCATCACCGGCCGGATGCTGCGCCGCCGCAAGGCGGCCTGGAAAACAGGGCCATGGACCGTGGTGCCGTGAATCTGCAGGCTGAATACCCGGTGTCTTCGTTGGCGCGGGAACAGGTTCGGTATCTGAACGTCATGGGCGCGGGATGCGCGAGCTGCGTCACCAAGATCGAGTCCGCCCTGCGCCAGGTTCCGGGGGTGGAGGCGGCGGAGATGAATTTCGCCCAGAGAATCGTCAGCGTGACCGGTGACGTGCGGGCAGACGCCCTGGTCCTTGCCATCCGAGATGCCGGTTACGATGCGGAGTCCATCGCAACCGACGACACATCCGGGCTCGACGAGAAGGAACAGTCGGACCGGGCGCATTACCACCGCCTGCTGCGCCATGCCTGGCTGAGTCTTGGCGTGGGCGTGCCGATGATGCTGTACGGGGTTCTCGGCGGCGACATGGGCGTGCATACCCGGAACCAGCAGATGGGCTGGCTGGCGGTCGGATTGCTGACCCTGGGCGTCATGGCGTTCCCCGGCCGGCATTTCTACCTGGGCGCATGGAAGGCGTTCCGGCACCGCTCCGCCAACATGGACACCCTGATCGCGCTTGGTACCGGCACCGCATGGCTGTATTCCATGGTGGTGGTCCTGGGGCCGGACATGGTTCCCGCCGCAGCCCGCCATGTCTATTTCGAGGCCACCACGATGATCATCGGGCTGGTCTGCCTCGGACTGGCGCTCGAGGCCCGTGCCCGGGGCAGGACATCCCAGGCCATCCGCCGCCTGGTCGGTCTGCAACCGCGAACCGCCCGGGTCATCCGCGATGGCATTGAATCCGACATTCCCATCGTCCAGGTGCGCCCCGATGACCTGGTCCGGATCCGGCCCGGAGAGCGTATTCCCGTGGACGGCGTGGTCAGGGAGGGCCGCGGGGCGGTGGACGAATCCATGCTCACCGGGGAACCGATGCCGGCGGAAAAGGCCGCGGGGGACCCGCTGGCCGCGGGAACCATCAACAGCACTGGCACACTGATACTCCGCGCCACCCGCGTCGGCCGGCAGACCACCCTGGCGCGAATCATCGAGTCGGTGAGGCGGGCGCAGAACTCCAAACCCCCCATCGGCCGCATGGCGGACCGCATTTCCGCCTGGTTCGTACCTGGCGTCATGATCATCGCTGTTCTGACCGCCCTTGCCTGGCTGAATTTCGGGCCCGTTCCCGCCCTGGCGCTCGCCATGGTCAGCGCCACCACGGTCCTCATCATCGCCTGCCCCTGTGCGCTCGGCCTGGCAACACCGATGTCGGTCATGGTGGGCGTCGGTAAGGCGGCGGAGCACGGCATCCTGATCCGCAACGGGGAGGCGCTGCAGACCGCCTCCAGGATCAGCACCATGATCCTGGACAAGACCGGCACGATCACCCGGGGAAAGCCGGAGGTCACGGATGTCGTGGCCGCCGAGGGAGCCACCGGGGAGCAGGTGCTGGCGCTTGCGGCCGGCCTTGAGCAGGGCTCGGAACATCCCTTGGCCGCGGCCATTGCCGATTACGCCGCCTCCCGGGGCATCCGCGGGACGGAAATCAGGGATTTCAACGCGATCCCGGGCAAGGGCCTGGAAGGCGTGTCCGCCGACGGGACCCGGCTTTTGTTCGGCAATGACCGGCTCCTAGGGGACAGGGGTGTGAGCGCCGGCGAACTGGCGCAGGTCGGCCGCGCCCTCGCCGGGGAGGCCAAGACTCCCGTGTTTCTTGCCGCCGGCGATGCCGTGCTCGGGGTCATCGCGGTGGCCGACCGCCTGCGGGAGGATTCCGCGGATGCGGTCCGCCGCCTCCGGGATGCGGGCATCCGGGTGATCATGATGACCGGCGACAACATGCAGACCGCCCGCGCCGTGGCCGCCGCCGTGGGCATCGACGACTGTTTCGCCGGGGTACTCCCCGAGGACAAGGAGGCCAAGGTCAGAGAACTGCAGGACCGCGGTGAAGTGGTGGGCATGACCGGCGACGGCATCAACGATGCGCCGGCGCTTGCCCGGGCCGATGTCGGATTCGCCATCGGCACCGGTACCGACATCGCCATCGAGAGTGCCGACATCACCCTGATTCACGGCTCCCTGCACGGGCTTGCCGATGCAACGGCCATCAGCAGGGCCACACTGCGCAATATCCGCCAGAACCTGTTCGGCGCCTTTGTCTACAACACCGCCGGCATTCCCATCGCCGCCGGGGTACTGTATCCCCTCTTCGGGATCCTGCTGAGCCCGGTGATCGCGGGTGCGGCCATGGCATTGTCCTCGTTCACGGTGGTCAGCAACGCCGGCAGGCTCCGTCTCTACCGCCCGCGGCCCGCCTGAATCATGTTATGGATCAACCTGCTGGGTATCCTGCTCATCGCCGCCATCGTCTGGTGGTTTCGGCTGGCTCCGTGAGCGCGGCCGGCAACCGGGGACCCGCCATCCGGCGGTTCGGCGCCGGGCGGTCGCTGATGGCCGGAATCTGCCTGCTGCTTTCCGCCCAAATCCCGGCCCTTGCCACTGCGCGCATTACCGACCAGGCGCTGCTCGACACCGGCCGGGACCTGTTCCGGTCCCATTGTGCGGCCTGCCATGGCGCCAACGCCGAGGGCACGACACCGGACTGGCAGGAGCGGGATGCCTCGGGAAAGCTGCCGCCGCCCCCGCTGAACGGAACCGCCCACACGTGGCACCACCCCCTGAACGTCCTCGCGCGCATGATTCGACAGGGCACCATGAACATCGGAGGCAGTATGCCTGCATGGGGGACGGATGTACTGAGCGATGACGAACTGTTCGCCATCATCGTCTGGTTTTCTTCCCTGTGGCCGGACGACCTCTTCCAGTACTGGATGGAGATGAACCGGGCCGAGTCGGCCGGCAACTGATCAGTCTTCCTCGGACGCGGACACCACCAGCCGGATGAGTTCCGGCGTCGAGCGCACGGACATCTTGCGCAGGATGCTGGCGCGGTGCTTTTCCACCGTCCGCTGGCTGATCCCCAGTTCCAGGGCCACGCGCTTGTTCGTCTGCCCGTCTGCGATATGCCCCAGGATCTCCCGCTCCCGGGCGGTCAGCGATTCCATGGCACGGTCCACCTTCTCCCTGAGGCTGCGGCGCTGCTGTTCCCTGGCAGCCTTCTTCAGCGCGCCCTGGACGCAGTCCAGCAGGTCCTGGTCGCGGAACGGCTTCTGGATGAATTCCACAGCGCCGTGCTTCATGGCTTCCACCGCCATGGGGATGTCTCCGTGTCCGGTAATGAATATGATGGGAAGGCGTGCGTCCATCTGGAGCAGCCTCTGCTGCAACTCCAGGCCGCTCATTCCGGGCATGCGCACATCCAGCACCAGGCAGCCGTACATGTCGGCGTCGAACATCGCCAGGAACGCCTCCGCGGAATCATGGCCTACGGCAGCCGTGCCGATGGATTCCAGCAGTTCCAGCAGCGAGTCGCGTACCGCATCGTCGTCGTCCACGATGTGGACCGTTGGCGTAAATTCAGTCATCCCCGTTGCTGGAAACGGCCAGGGGAATGGTGAAAAGAAAACGCGTGCCGGGTTCCGCCGTCTCGTACCACAGCTTGCCGCCGTGGGCAATGACGATTGACCTGCTGATGGACAGCCCCATGCCGGTCCCGGCGGATTTCGTGGTCACGAAGGGATCGAACAGCGTCTCCCGGATATCCGGAGGTACGCCCGGACCATCATCCCGAACCCAGACCCGGGCGGCATCCCTGCCCGGTTCCGCGGCGTATCCCACCCCGATCGTTGGTCCGTGGCCCGGATTGGCTTCCGTGGCCTCGATGGCATTCCTGATCAGGTTGAGTATCACCTGCTGCACCTGGATACTGTCGACGATCACCTCGAGGCCGGGATCGCCTCGGGAAATACTCAGGTCCAGATCACGGCTGTTGGCGTCCGTCCTCGCCAGGCGCAGCGAATCCGAGACGATGTCATCCAGCCTGGCCCGGTCCCGCAGCCGGTCCTGGGACCGGATCAGCGCCCGGATGCGTTCCACGATCTTGCCCGCCCGCAGCGATTGCTCGTCCGCCTTGGCCAGCAGTTCGCGAAGTCTCGGGATGTCGGGATGATCGGAGTCCAGCCTGCGCCGGCAGGCCTGGACATAGGAACTGATCGCCGACAGGGGCTGGTTGATCTCATGGGCAATGCCGGAGGCCATCTCCCCCATGGTGCTGACCCTGTCCACCCGGGCGAGCCGCTCCCGTGCCTCATTCGCCTCCTGCTCCGCCCTGACCTGGTCCGTCCGGTCCACCAGCTGGGCGATGAACCGTTCGGGTTCCCCGTCGGCGCCGTATATGATCGCGCAGTGGAGAACAACGTGGACAACGGAGCCGTCCCGGTGCAGATACCTGCTGTTCACCACGAACGTCTTCCGGTCGCCCCCGAGGAGCCGAATGCGATGCAGTTTCGTGTTTTCAACCTCATCGGGATGCAGCAATGCCGTGTAGGGAATCCGCAGAAGTTCCGCCTCCTCGTATCCCACCAGTTCACAGGCCGCCTGGTTGGCATCGAGTATCCGGTCATCGGGATCGATTGACAGGATGCCGATGGGCGCCCTTCTGAGGGTGACCTGGAGTTCCTCCTCACGCGCCCGCAGGCGCTCCTCGCTTTCCTTGAGCGCCCGCTCGTAGCGTTCGCGCTCGCTGAGATCACGCAGAATGCCAACGAAATACAGTCTGCCCGCATCGCTGTATTCACCCACGGAGAGCTCAACCGGCATGCACCTGCCGTCGGCGTGCCGTGCCGTGACCCGGCGACCGATACCGATGATGTTCGCGCGCCCGGTTTTCAGGTACTGCCGCAGGTAGCCGTCATGGCTGTTCCTGTCCGGTTCGGTCATCAGCAGGCTTACGTTTCGACCGACAACGTCCTGTGTCCGGTATCCGAACAGGCGTTCCGCCGCATGGTTGAAATTCAGGATCGAGCCATGCTTGTCGATGATCACCACCGCATCGGCAGCAGCGCCCATCAGCGCGGCGAAGCCGGACGGGGTCAGTTCCAGGTGGGCACCGGATTCACTGGTCGCATCGGGCTGCATCGCCGCATTCTATCACCGTCGAAGCGCCTGTCCGGCCTCCCTCCAGCTCTCTCCCCGGACCGGTCCGGACGGGGATCCCTTGCCGCGTGTATGGGTATTTGTACCCAATGACCCCTCAGCATGTACGCATGGATGATCCGGGCGCCAGGGAATAGAGTAGAGGGTGAATAACCAACGAACAATCCGGGCATACCAGAATGAGCCTTGCTGCTATAGAACAACCCGCAATCGGGGGGCCGCGTACCCGGGGACAGTATTCCCCCAGCATGCGATTCGGCACCAGGCCCCAGGAAAATGCGGTCATTCTCCACGCAGGGGACACCCTCTACAGGATGGGTGACGAGCTCAAGGGGATTTTTCTGATCAATGTCGGCGCCATGAAGCTCCACCGGATTACCGAGTTCGGCGAGCAACAGATCATCGGATTCTACGTGCCCGGTGATGTCATCGGGCTGGATGCGCTGGGTGACGGGATCAGCCCGTCCATGGCGGTGGCGCTGGACACCACCAGCGTGACCCAGATTACCTTTGAATGCCTGATGAACGGCAGGCACGATTTCGACGGACAGGAACTGATCCGACGCCTGGGAATGACCCTGAATCGGGACAATGACCTGATCATGATGCTGTCCCAGCGCACGGCGGACCGCCGGCTGGCCTGGTTCCTGATGGAATATTCCGACCGTCTCGCCGGGCGGGGCCTTTCCCCCTTGGAATTCTCGCTGCCCATGTCCAGGGGGGACATCGCCCTCTTTCTCGGGCTGGCCATGGAAACCGTGTGTCGTGAACTGGCCCATTTCTGCGAAATGGGGCTGCTCGAGAAAAAACACCGCCGGTTTCGCCTGCTGGACCGCGACCGTCTCCGGCGACTGGCCAGCGGCGACCGCGACAACTGACCGGCCGGTCCGGAGCAGGGGCAATGAAGCTGACCGATGCGGATATCACGGCAATCCGTGATCAGCTGCTGTCAAGGAGGCTGACCCTGGAAGCCAGCGCCACCAGTCACCGCGACGCCGTCGCCAGGACAGGCCATATCGAGCGCGGCGGCGTGGACCGGGGCGACGAGTCCAACCAGGTGGTGGAATCCGGAATCGAGATCACCCAGGCCGACAGGGCTGTCTACGAACTGTCCCTGGTCAACGGCGCGCTTGCGCGGCTGGAAAATGGCGAGTTCGGCATCTGCGTGGATTGCGGTGAATCCATCGGGGGCGCCCGCCTGCTGGCCAACCCCATCGCGAAACGCTGCCTGGCCTGCCAGTCCAGGCGGGAGGAAGCCTAGGACGGGGATGGCCGCCGTTCACTGGGCGGGACAGGCCAGCCGCAGTCGAAGTGTCCGGTGGCCGTCATCCCACCCTCTCGGCAGGAGCCATCACCAGGTTCCGCAAGGGCGCATAGGCCCCACTGCAATCATCAACGGACAGGGGGTCCCGCTCCGGCGGCATGTCCGAAATCACGCTCTTCCAGTCCTCCAGTGTCAGCCTGTTCTCGAGCAGGGGAAAGACCGTATCCTCTTCCAGCCGCATGTGCCGAAGCTTGGCACTGATGAATGCCCTTGCGGAATTCCCCAGCACTCTGCCGTAGGCCGCCTTCCCGTCCTCCACCAGCCTGGCGGTCCGGCGGAGATGTTCGGCATTGTGCGACAGCAGCCGGTGCTCCGCAGTCAGCACGTCGATGTACACCCTTGCCGACTCATCCCGAGCGGCCAGCCTCCGGAACAGCACATCCTCCTTGTCGTGGTGCACGACCACCGAATAGGAGCAGATGTATTCGATGCACTGCCGCATCGCCCGGATGCGGTCCGGTTGCCATCGGGCCCGCTCCCCGGGCAGATTCTCCTGGATGTACCTGAGGAGTCTCGACAGGCGCCGATGATCCGACCTCAATTCCTGAATGTAGGCATTCATCAGCCTGCTTCACCCGCCTCGGTGCAAGTGACCCGGATGTGCTGACCGGCCTGTAGCAGTATGTGCATTCGTGTTCCCGTTTGGGTGCCCGGCACCTTCTGGTGTTGCCGTGACGGTTCGCGGTCCCCGCATGGTTGCCGGCCACCGGTGAAGCCGGGTTCCCGGCGGGTACCTGCCTGTGGTTAAAGATATCGGATCGGAACCCGGCCGGATTGACATGGGTCAAGTTCGCGGGAAACTCAGGCACCTGCAGGCATCCGCCAGTGGGCAATGGACAGACACGAATTCCTTCCGTCCCTGCCCAAGCAGCCGGACCTGGCCGCGGCATGGAGCAGCGCAGGCCTACGCCGCAGACGGCAAACTGCGTGGCGCAGGCAGGGGTTCCGCCAGTTTCCAGAAGGCCGGACAGCGCTGGAACCGACGCCAGTGCGGCTGGGCGGCGCCGAGACACTGCCGAATGGTTTCCCGTGACCAGTCCTGGATGATCGGGTCCACCGGGGATGCCAGCCGGCCGGGGTGAAGCGTGAGAAGCAGCTGCCGCGCCACGACCGCATCATTGGTCTCACCCAGTTTCTCCTGGATCAGCCGCAGTTGGGTCAGCAGGAGGCGGTGATCGGACTCCGCCCATAGCGGGGCGAAGAATTCGGTGGCGTAGCGGGCCTTCTTGCCGCGCTTGCGCAGGGTGTGCAGTTCATCCGGCGTCATGCGTGAAAGAGGGCGTTCGTCCAGCAGCATGTCCTGGCGGGCTTTCTCGAGAACCCGGCACGCGAACGGCAGCAGCGAGGTCCCGCTTCCGCCGGACGCGGTGTCGGTCTCCAGTGCATTCAGCCAGCGCAGCATATGCATCTGCAGCCTGGTGTATCGCCTCGACCCAACCACATCAATGGCCTCGCGGGTTGCCCGCCGCCGCTCGCCGAGGGCGACGCTGCGCAACCGTTCAAGTTCCCGTTCGGGCAGCTGCCGCACCGCGGAAACCTTCGGAATCGTTTCTGCCCGGAATACCTGCCAGTCCCGGGCTGCGCCCAGGCGTTGCTGGAACCAGCGCAATTCGCCGTTGAAGGCCTTCCGCTTGTCATAGGGCAATACGGCCTTGAACGCCCGCAGGGCAGCACGGATTCTCCGCAGTGCGACGCGTGTCTGATGCACGGCGTCCGGGTTGCTTGCCAGCAGCAGTTCCTGGTTTGACAACAGGTGGTCCAGGGTTTCGGACATCACGGCGCGAAACGCGTCCAGCACGGACATGTCCACCGACAACTCCGGCCTGGCGCCCTTCGTGATGCCCCTGTCCAGAGTCGGTCTTTGCAGCCGGTATCCCGTCTCCGGAATCTCCCAGGTGGCGATGCGCGCTCCCTGGTATTCGTTGATGGCAATGGCAATGTCGAAAAGGACCAGCGGGTTGCCCGACTCAAGCGCCAGGACGACTTCAGAAACCGGCACCTTCCGGCGACCGGACCGCGCCGGGCTGAGGATGCCCCGGCGGATCTGCATCCGGATCCTGGAATCCCCGATCGCAAGTCCGATGTCGACCTCGGCGAAATCCACATAGTGAAACACCGGCACCAGGCGCCAGCGCGCGATGCGCCGTCTGATCTGCGGATCATCCGCCTCCTCGGCCAGGGCCCCGACATCCGGCATGCCGGGCGACGCGTCCGTCACCTTCACGCCCCGTGACGTGAAGGTCCGCTGGACCACCCTGCCATCGCCGACGGCAAGCAGTTCCATGCCGAGCCCCTGCTTGCGCAGCAGGAGACGTGCGGTGTCATAGCGCGTGCCCCGGAACCGGGTGCGCCGTGTCTTGCCTTCGCGGTTGCGGGTTACCAGGCCGAGCCGGGGAAGGCGGGCCGCTGTCTCGGGGCTGACGCTGAGGTGAAGTCTCGTGGTGGGCAGCACGAGTGGGGGCTATCCCTAGGGATTGTGTCTGTCAATGGACGGCCATGGTAACACATGCCCATGGATGAAAATACCACCTTCCCCAACCAATCAATCACTTACAGGCCAATTCTCGGTGAAGTATCAGATTCTCCGCCGAATGGATACCGGACCGGCGCACAGCCGGATCGCCTCATTCCGGCAGAAAACGCGACGACCAGCTTTCCCCCGCCACGCCTTCCGCCAGAAGCTCCTTCACCTCGGCGTGGTCATAGCCAAGATCGCGCAGGATCCGGACGGTCTGCGCGCCGTATTTGGGCATGGGCCCCGGTATGGTGACATGGCCCTTCCCGGGCCGCACCGCGTTGGGCGCCACCAGGTCCACCCACCGGCCCATGGGGTGACGATCATGACGGATCACGCGGAAGGTGTCCCGTTCCAGGTCAATGCCCCCACCGCTCTCCAGCTCAAGTGCCCCGTCCCGGATCTCCATGAGGGTGGCGAGGGGCACTGCCGCGGAGGAAGTGCCGGCCAGTGACTCGGCCCAGTAAGCGATGGGTTCGCGGGAAAACCGGGACGCAAGCGCCTCTCCCAGCGAGTCTTCCGGCAGCGCCGCCAGGTCGGCGAGTTCCGGCACCCGGGACAGGACAGCCTCGCGTTCCCGGGGCGCGGCGAAAAACATCCAGCCGTCCGCGGCCCGGTAGCAGTGGTAGTACGGCCCCCACCCGAGGGCCTCCCGGCCGGCCGGTTCGTCGAACGGTCCCCGCCCGTCGAAATCAAACATGAACGGGGCCTGGATCAGGTTGCCCGCAGCGGCGAGGGACGCCCTGGCCAGATCCCCCCTGCCGGTCCTCCCCCGCCGGTGCAGGGCCGCGCCGATGGCAACACAGGCGCAGTAGCCGGCCAGAACGTCTATGGTCCCGAAATGCGCGTGCTCCTCCGGAGTCTCCATGCTGCCGCCGAAGCGGAGCATGACGCCGGTGGCAGCCTGGGCCAGGTCATCGTAGCCGAGATGATCCGACTTGGGCCCCCGGGCCGGCCCTCCGAAGGCATCCAGCTGGGCCAGGATCAGGGCCGGATTCATGCCGTGCAGGCGCCCGGGATTCAGCCCGAGCCGGTCACGCTGCTCGTCGGTGCCATTGAACGTGATGACATCGGTCCGCCGGATCAGCCGATCCAGCACCTCCCGGCCGCGCCCGGTTCCGAGGTCGAGCAGGATGCTCTCCTTGCCCCGGTTTGCCTGGAGTCCGAACACGACGGTGTTCCAGGGATCCACGGATGGAAGCACGGGCTGAACGTGGATCACCTCCGCACCGAACCGGGAAAGCGTCGAGGCGATGGTCGGCCCTGCGATCACATTCGTCAGGTCCAGGACCCTGACGCCCTCAAGCCAGCCGGTCGCCCCTTCCGCGCCGGCCGGTTCCCGGGGCGGCTCGGCGAGTACCCGCTCCAGTACCCCGCCGCCATTGCGGACATCAGGCGCCGGTGATTTTTGCAGCGCCCCCGCGTCGGATCCCAGCCAGGCGACGTTGCCCATCTGGCGCATCGGACCGAACCTGCCATCCGCCACCTCCACAATGAGCCCCGACGCCAGCGAATGGGGATCCGCAAGCCATTCAGACGTCCATCGCTGCATGGTGGCCGGGGCCTTTGCAGCACCGAACAGGGCCTCCCATTCGTGGGCGGGCCGGCCCAGGAAGGCGCGCTGCATGGCCGCCGCGATGCGTTCACGGTCATCGGGGCCGACCGGATAGTTGCACAGGGACCAGGGGGCGGGCCACCGATCCGTGTCCAGGTAGGCATCGAAATCCGGGAGCTCCTCCAGCAGCCCTTCCAGCCCCAGGGTTTCAAGCACGCGCCGGGGATGGGACACCACACTGCCGGCAACCACATAGAAGCCACGGCCATCCGCGCAGGTGTAGGTGCGGTAGAAGGGATCGAGCAGCCCTGTCAGGTCCCCGTAATCGAGATCCATGGGAAGACCTTCCCGGCCGCGCCGTTCAATCTCCAGCTCCCGGGGGGACTTGTAGCGGTCGGGATAGTTCTCGATGCGTTCGCAGTTGTAGGACAGGCCCTCCAGCAGCGCGGAGGCCAGCGGCACCTCGATCCTGTCTCCGCCGTTGTGCGGTCGGGCCCCGAGGGCAAACAGCACGGACATGGCCCCGAATGCGGCGCCATAGGCGGACGCCAGCGTGAGCGGAGTGAACGACGGGCTGATCCCCATCAACCGGCGGTTCAGTCCCATGTCGGTAAACTGGCCGGTCGAAGCGGCGATGACCGCCTCCCAGGCCGGCAGGTGGCGGCGTCCTGCGTCCCCGGAAGCAAATCCCGGAAGGGAAAGACAGATCAGGTCGGCGTTCGCCTGGCGCAGCGCCTCCCAGTCGAGTCCGAGCCTTGCCATGACTCCAGGGCGGAAATTCTCGACGAGCACATCCGACCGGCGCACCAGCGAAAGCAGGACATCCCGGTCCTGCCCGGACTTGAGATCGAGTTCCACCGCCGACTTGCCCCTGACGAACATCCTGGCAGCCGGGGTCCCGTACACCGAACCGCCCGGCGGATCGACACGGATGACCTCGGCGCCCATGTCGGCAAGCATCATCCCCACCAGGGGGCCGGCAAGATAGTGTCCAAGGTCCAGGACCCGGATGTCGTTGAGGGGTCTGCGTGACAAGGCGGTCTTGTGATCTGTCGTTGCGGCTGCGTGAATGTAGGGTAAAGTTCCCCACCGGGTCCACCAGGCCGCGCTGCAATGTCGTTACCGCTGATGCGCCATGCGCACAGAGACACGATCGTCGTCCGGGGCGATACGGACAGGCCCGTGCATGCCCGCCAGTGGTACGAGTTTCCGCTCGGCGGAGGCGGCGCACCCGAAACCTGGTGCTACACCGACCGCCGCACCTGCGGTGCTATCTTATTGATATAAAGCCATATTTTCTCTCGAAATTCAACCGCTCTGTTGCAGAATCCGCGATTCTGTACCCGGAGTGCAACTGAAATCAGGAGAAAATCATGCCCAATGTCTGCCTCACCCAAATCCGGGTCGACCGCTTGAATCCCTGTAGGAAAACATACGACCTGCGCGACAGGGAACTCAGGGGATTCGGTGTCCGCGTTCTCACTACCGGCGTCAAACGGTATTTCATTCAGAGCCAGCACCAGGGCGTTCGCGCCTGGCACCAGATCGGCGATGCCGGGGAAATGACCGTCGAGGAGGCGAGAAGCCGCGCAAGGAAGATCCTCGCCGCCATCCGGAATGGAGACGAGTCTGCCACAGCCGATCCCGAAGAAACCCGGTTCGAGGTTGTGGCCGAAAAACTGTTCGAATCCTGCCAGAGATACTGGAAGGCCGGCACCAGAAAGGTCAATGGGTTCTATTTCCGGAACCAGATCCTGCCGTGGTTCCGGGACATGCAGATCGCGGAGATCACGAACCGGGACGTGAAGCAGTGGCACGCATCGCTGCATGCCACACCGGTGGCGGCCGACCGGTCCGCGCCCGTGCTCAGCGTTCTCATGCGCAAGGCCGAACTCCATGGCTACCGGCCGGAGGGATCGAATCCCTGTGTGGGCATCAGGCGGTACCGGCGCCGCGGCCGCGAGCGGTTTCTTTCACCAGATGAAATGCAGCGGCTCGGAGTCATATTGGCCGGACACGAGAAAGACCGCCCTCAGGAAGTTGTGATCATTCGGCTGCTGCTGCTCACCGGCTGCCGCCGCGGCGAAATCCTGACACTGAAATGGTCCGATTATCGCGAGGGACATCTCTTCCTGCGTGATTCCAAGACCGGTCCCCGCATGCTCTGGCTGTCCACTCCGGCCCGCCGTCTGCTGGACGGACTTCCCCGGTGTGGTGCGTGGATATTTCCTGCCCGCCGAAAGAGGGGGCATCTGCCGGAAATGACACTCGAAAATTGCTGGTGGAAGATGCGGGTCGAGGCCGGAATTGACGATGTCCGGCTGCACGACCTCCGGCATACCTACGCCTCGGTGGCGCTCCGCAGTGGCGAGACGGTCCCCACCATCGCCAGGCTTCTCGGTCACAACGACCCGGCCACAACACTGAAATACACGCATCTCAACCACGATGCCGTCCGGGAGGCGGTCGCGATCATCGCGCCGGTCCTGGCCGGGAGGGTCTGAACGATGGGAAACAGGGCAGCAAGAAA
>JAJDTE010000228.1:0-7343 GCA_022827325.1 Gammaproteobacteria bacterium
CGCCCGGCAGTTCCCCCGCAGGGGAGCGGCTGATGGGCCCCGCGGTGCAACGCCTGGTCGCGGAGCATGGCATCGACCCGGCGGCCATCACCCCCACGGGACCCGGGGGCAGGCTGACCAAGGAGGACCTGCTGGCCTACATGGCCGACTCGGTGGCACCGGATGCGGGTCCACCGGCGGCGGCGGAAACCGCCGTCTCGCCCGCCGCCCCCGCCGAGGTTCCGGTGAAGGCCGCGGAGGGCGCGGCGTCCGGCGTCACGGGCAGCCGGGAGGAGGTCCGGGAACCAATGTCCCGCCTGCGCCAGACGATCGCCGCCCGGCTGGTGCAGTCGCAGCAGACGGCGGCCATGCTGACCACGTTCAACGAGGTCAACATGCAGCCTGTGATGGCGCTCAGGAACCGCTACAAGGAGCCGTTCGAAAAGACCCACGGGGCCCGGCTCGGCTTCATGTCGTTCTTCGTCAAGGCCAGCGTGGTGGCGCTGCAGAAATATCCCCTGGTGAACGCCTACATCGACGGCACCGATATCGTGCGGCACCACTACCAGGATGTCGGCATCGCGGTGTCCTCCCCGCGCGGTCTGGTGGTGCCGGTGCTGCGCAACTGCGAAGACCTGGGATTTGCCGAGATCGAATCGAAAATCAGGGAGTTCGGCGCCCAGGCAAGGGATGGCAAGATCGATCTCAAGGACCTGGCCGGCGGCACGTTCACCATTACCAACGGCGGAGTGTTCGGGTCCCTGGTATCCACTCCCATCATCAATCCGCCCCAGAGCGCCATTCTCGGCATGCATGCCATCCAGGAAAGGCCGGTCGTGGAGGAAGGGGAAGTGGTGGTGCGCCCGATGATGTACCTGGCCCTGTCCTATGATCACCGGATCATAGACGGCAAGGATGCGGTCCAGTTCCTGGTCACCATCAAGCAGATGGTGGAGGATCCGGCCCGGCTGTTGTTGGCGTGCTGATGCACCCCGGGTGCCACCCTCCTGGCCGCCTCGGATGAGCGGATGGGTTGCCCTGGCCCGAAACACGCGCCCGAAGCGCACCAGCCCGCCGCGACGGCCGCAGGCGGGCTGCCAACCGTGAGTAAGCAGGATGTCGGAACATTTTGATGTCATCGTGATCGGGGGAGGGCCCGGCGGCTATGTCGCCGCGATCCGCTGCGCCCAGCTTGGTCTGGCCACGGCCTGTATCGACGACCGCACGGATGCCGAGGGCAATCCGTCCCTAGGCGGCACCTGTCTCAACGTGGGCTGCATTCCCTCCAAGGCGTTGCTGGATTCCTCGGAGCAGTACCACCGCCTGGTGCACCAGTTTCCCGCCCATGGCATCCAGGTGGAAAGCGCCAGCATGGATGTCGGCAGGATGCAGGCCCGCAAGGAGGAGATCGTGGCCGGCCTCACCGGGGGCATCGCCACCCTGTTCAAGGCCAACAAGGTGGCCCCGATTTTCGGCAGGGGCCGCCTGATGACGGACAAGAACGTGGCCGTGCTCGATCCGGCCAGCGGTGAGCTTCGCCAGACCATCAGTGCCCACAACATCATCCTCGCGCCGGGGTCCGTGCCGGTGGAGTTGCCGGCGGTGCCCTTTGACGGGAAATTGATCGTGGACTCCACCGGGGCACTCAACTTCGAGGAAGTGCCCGCAAGGCTGGGCGTCATCGGTGCGGGGGTGGTCGGCCTGGAACTCGGCAGCGTCTGGCGCCGTCTCGGGTCGGAGGTCGTCCTTCTGGAGGCGCTGGAGGATTTTCTTGTCGCCGCCGACACCCATGTGTCGCGGGAGGCGGCCAGGCAGTTCCGCAAACAGGGCCTGGACATCCGTCTCGGCGCCATGGTCGACAAGGTCAGCACCACGGCCGGCGGCCTGCAGCTGGAATACACCCAAAAGGGCGAGTCGCAGCAAGTGGAGGTGGACCGCGTGGTGGTGGCGGTCGGCCGGCGGCCGGCCACCGACGGCCTGCTGGCCGCGGACAGCGGCGTGTCCACCGATACGCGCGGATTCATCGAGGTGGACGGCCACTGCCGCACGGCGGAAGACGGCGTCTGGGCCATTGGCGATGCGGTGCGGGGACCCATGCTGGCGCACAAGAGCTCCGAGGAAGGCGTCGCCGTGGCCGAACGAATCGCGGGACAACCGGGCCACGTGGATTTCAACCTGGTGCCCTGGGTGATCTATACCTCCCCCGAGGTGGCCTGGGTGGGGCAGACCGAGCACCAGCTCAAGTCCGACGGCGTCCCTGTCAGGTCGGGCATGTTTCCCTTCGCCGCCACCGGCCGGGCCAAGGCCATGGAGGAACCCGTCGGCCTGGTGAAGATCGTCGCCCACGGAGAGACCGACCGGGTGCTGGGCGTTCACATGGTGGGGCCCCATGTCTCGGAACTGGTCGCCGAATGCGTGGTGGCCATGGCGTTCCATGCCAGTTCGGAGGATCTCGCCCGCATCGTCCATGCCCACCCGACGCTGTCGGAGGCGGTGCACGAGGCGGCATTGGCCGTCGACAAGCGCGCGATCCACAAGTTCGGCTGAATTGCCTGTCCCGCGCCCCTGCCAGGGTGATCGCGGCGCGAAGACTGCGCGGCAGTATGCACATGGGCTTCATGCGTTTCACGTACACCCCGCCGCCATTCCCGGCCGGCCGGACTGAGCCCCGATGGAATTTCCCCACGAGATCTTCAAGGCCTACGATATCCGCGGCGTCGTAGACCGGACCCTCACGGAGGAGCTGGTGCGGCGCATCGGGCAGGCGCTGGGCAGCGAAGCGCGCGGGAAGGGGGCAGGGACCGTGGTGCTCGGACGCGACGGGCGGCAGTCCGGGGAGCGCCTGTCGGGCGTACTGGCGGCGGGGCTCCGGTCCGCGGGCTGCGACGTGATCGACATCGGGCAGGTGCCGACGCCGGCGCTGTATTTCGCCACCCGGGAATTCGGCACGGGCACCGGCGTGCAGGTGACCGGCAGCCACAACCCGCCGCAATACAACGGCCTCAAGATGATGATCGATGGCGTGACCCTCTCGGGAAAGGCCATCCAGGGGATCAAGCAGCGGGTGCTCGACGGGAACGTCCTGGACGGCCATGGATCCTATGAGGGGCGGGACATCCTGGACACCTACTGCGGGCGTATCCTGGACGATGTGCACCTGGCGAAACCGCTCGACGTGGTCATCGACTGCGGTAACGGGGTGGGCGGGGCCGTGGCCGGGCGGATCTTCCGCGGCCTGGGCTGCGGGGTGACCGAGCTTTACTGCGACGTCGACGGCACATTCCCCAACCACCACCCGGACCCGAGCCAGCCTGAGAATCTTGCGGACCTGGCCGCGCGGGTGGTCGACACCGGCGCCGACGTGGGACTTGCCTTCGATGGCGATGCCGACCGCCTTGGCGCCGTGGCGCCGGACGGAACCATCATCTGGGCGGACCGGCTGATGGTGCTCTTCGCCCGCAGCGTGCTCGGCGAGCGGCCCGGGTCGGAAATCATTTTCGACGTCAAGTGCTCCCAGGTGTTGCCGGCTGACATCGACGCCCATGGCGGTAGGCCTACGATGTGGAGGACCGGCCACTCGTTCATCAAGTCCCGCCTGCGCGAAACCGGGGCCGCACTGGCCGGGGAGATGTCCGGGCACATCTTCTTCAACGACCGCTGGGACGGATTCGATGACGGGCTCTATGCCGGAGCCCGGCTGTGCGAACTTCTGGCGGCGGATTCCCGGCCGGCGGCGGACGTGTTCGGCGAGCTGCCGGACACGGTGAACACGCCGGAACTGCGGCTGGAGATGGAGGAGGGCGACCACTTCCGGCTGATGGAAGTGTTGGCTGCCCATGCCTCGTTTCCGGGTGCCGAGATCAACCGGATCGACGGCGTTAGGGCGGATTTCGAAGACGGCTTCGGACTGATCCGGCCGTCCAATACCACGCCCGCGCTGATCCTGCGCTTCGAGGCCACGAGCGGGCCGGCGCTGGCGCGCATCCAGCAGGAATTCCGGCGGCTGCTGCTCGAATGCCGGCCGGATCTGTCCCTGCCATTCTGAGGGTTGGATCGATTCGCTGCAGGGGTCCTGGAATGAATCCGGTAGCGCGGTACCGGCCCGGGTGGTGTGCCGGGCACTGAATGGATGACGGAAAAGGCGTGAACCGCTTCATCCCTTTCCTGCGGGGAAGAAATGAGCTTGCTTTTGCCCGTTTACAAACTGTCTAATTGATCCCATCGAATACAGGGATTCCCCCATGGCCGGATTTGAGATCTCAGGAACCACCATCGCTGCCATCGTACTGATCGTGCTTGCCGTGCTGACCGTCTCGAAGTCGGTCATGACGGTGCAGCAGGGCTACGAGTACACCGTCGAGCGTTTCGGCCGGTTCACCCGGTGCATGCGGCCGGGCATTCATTTCCTGATCCCCTACATCGAGCGGATCGGCGCGCGGGTCAACATGATGGAACGGGTGCTGGAAGTGCCCTCCCAGGACGTGATCACGCGGGACAATGCCGTGGTGCGGGTGGATGGCGTGGTGTTCTTCCAGGTGCTGGATTCGGCCAAGGCCAGCTACGAGGTGAACCAGCTCGAAAACGCGGTGCTGAATCTCACCATGACCAATATCCGGACCGTGCTGGGGTCCATGGACCTGGACGAGTCCCTGTCCAAGCGGGACCACATCAATGCCGCGCTTCTCGGCGTGGTCGACTCCGCCACCACGCCCTGGGGAATCAAGGTGACCCGCATCGAGATCAAGGATATTTCCCCGCCCCAGGACCTGGTGGATTCCATGGCGCGGCAGATGAAGGCCGAGCGGGACAAGCGGGCGGAGATCCTGGACGCCGAAGGCAAGCGCCAGTCCGAGATCCTCCGGGCTGAAGGCGCCAAGCAGGCCGTGATCCTCGAGGCCGAGGCGGAGAAGGAGGCAGCGTTCCGGGCCGCCGAGGCCCGTGAGAGGGAGGCGGAAGCGGAGGCCAACGCCACCCGCATGGTGTCCGAGGCCATTGCCGCCGGCGACATCCAGGCGGTGAACTACTTCATCGCCCAGAAATACGTCCACTCGCTGGAGCAGGTCGCGTCTTCCGAAAGCCAGAAGGTGATCTTCCTGCCCGTGGAGGCAACCAGCATGCTGGGTTCCCTGGGCGGTATCGGGGAGATCGTCCGGGAGGCATTCGGCAAGTCTGGCAGTGAGGGCGGGAAGGCCTGACGTGCCGGGTGAGGCCGATGCACGCGAGGGGCGCCGGACATGACTGAAATCCTGGCCATGACCCACTGGAGCTGGCTGATTCTGGGCCTTGGCCTGCTGGCGCTGGAACTGGTGGCCTCGTTCCTGTTCTTTCTCTGGCTCGGCGTGGCGGCGCTGGTGACCGCGGGAGTCCTGTACCTGTACCCGGAAATGCGCTGGGAGGTGCAGTTCCTGCTCTTCTCCGGACTGTCGGTCGTCAGCATCGTGCTGTCCCGGAAGTACCTCTTCAGGAAACAGGTCGCAAGCGACCAGCCCGACCTCAACCGCCGTGGCCAGCAGTATGTGGGCCGGGTATTCACGCTGATCCAGCCCATCGACAACGGCTACGGCAAGATCTCGGTGGATGACACCCAGTGGCTGGTCACCGGGCCTCCGCTGGATGCGGGTGCCCGCGTGCGCGTCGTGGCGGCCGATGGTTCCGTGCTGGACGTGGAGGAAGCGGAATCAGACTGATGGCCCGGGTATCGGGCATGCCGGGTGCCGGGTGCCGGGTTGCCATGGGAAGGCGTTTTCACTATGATCTCTGACGGCTCGGGTTCCCCTTGGAGAGTTGCTTCGGCTTCGCCCAGGGGTGAAAAGGGAAACCGGTGCGCCGCGATTGCGGCTATCCCGGTACTGCCCCCGCAACGGTGAATGAGTCAGGTTCGCAGGATCCCCCGGTATTTCGGCATGGGGCGATCAGCCACTGTACATCTGGTATGGGAAGGCGCGGACCGCAGGTGGTGTGCAATTGCAGGCATGCATCCGGCACCGCCACTCATGAGTCCGGAGACCTGCCCGATCCTGGTGTGACCATGCCCGGCTGTTGATTCCGGAACGTGGTCTTGGCGCAACACTGCACGGGTGCGTGCAGTCACCGAGATCTCCAGATGAAAACCTTCCCTCTTGCCGGCATCGCCGGCGTACTGCTGTACTCCGTCTCCCTGTTCGCTGCGGCACAGAACAATCCCATCACCGTGGTCGTCACCGCGTCCCGCAGCGCGGAAACCGTGGACGAGACCCTGGTGCCCGTGACCGTCATCACCCGCGAAGTGATCGAACGAGGCGGGGCAACCACCCTGTCCGAGGTGCTGTCCACCGTGCCGGGTGTGGTGATCACCCGCAACGGGGGCGCGGGCCAGCAAGCCTCCCTGTTCCTGCGGGGCACCGAATCCGACCATGTCCTGGTGCTGATCGACGGCGTCAAGGCCGGGTCGGCCACGCTGGGAACCACGCCGTTCCAGCATATTCCACTCGACCAGGTGGACAGGATCGAGGTTGTCCGGGGCCCGCGCTCCAGCCTGTACGGTTCCGAGGCAATTGGCGGCGTGATCCAGATCTTCACGCGCAGGGGAGGGGATGATCCAGAACCCTCCCTCAATATCGGCGCGGGCAGCCATGAGACCGGGAAAATCGATGCCGGGATATCCGGGGGTGGTGGCACGGCCTGGTATTCGATGCACGCATCCGCCTTCACCACCGCGGGCTTTGACGTCCGCCGTGACACGGAACCGGACGACGACGGCTATGAAAACACCGCCCTGTCCGTGAGGTCGGGAGGACAAGTCAGCGAGCGGCTGGAAGTGGAAGCGTCCCTGCTGAATTCCAGCGGTGATACGGAATATGACAACTCCTTTTCCGAAGGTGCGGATTCTTCAAAGTCTCTCAGCAGGGTCGGGCACCTGCGCGGCAACTTCACCGTGAACGATCGCTGGACCACCAGCCTGCTGGCGGGCAAGGCCGTGGATGAATCCGAAGAGTATCTGGACGGTGTGTTCCAGTCCGTCATCGAGACCAACCGGGACCAGTTGACCTGGCAGAATGATATCGCCGCCGGCAATGCCGACCTGATCTTCGGCGTGGATCACATCAGCGAGGAAGTGTACAGGACAGGCGACAACTACGTGGTGGACAGCAGGGACAATACCGGTATCTTCACTTCCTTCCATCCCGGCTTCAGTGCCATGGACCTTGAGGTTTCCCTGCGTCATGATGACAACGAACAGTTCTGCAGTGAAACGACCGGGAGTGTTGCCATGGGATGGGATTTGGGCGACCGTCGGCGCGCCACGCTTTCCTGGGGGGAGGCATTCAAGGCACCCTCATTCAACGAACTGTATTGGCCTGGATTCGGCAACCCGGAACTGGAGG
>JAJDTE010000117.1:0-12643 GCA_022827325.1 Gammaproteobacteria bacterium
CGCCGGCCCTACAAGGACATCGCCATGGCCCTTGACGTGTCCGAAGGCACCGTGCGCAACCGGGTGCAGTCCATGAAGCAGGCGGGCGCGCTCCGCATCTGCGCCCTGGTCGATCCGACCGAGGTCCGCTACAAGGCGGACGCCATGATCGGCATCAGGGTCGCGCCGGGCTGTCCGGTGGAGCAGGTGGCGGAACGGCTCGGCCGGTCGCCAGACGTCGTCTACATCCTGTGGGTCACCGGCCGCTACGACCTGCTGGTCGAGATCGTCACCAACGACCGCCGCGACTTTCACGACTTCCTGGAACAGGAAATCCATGTTCAGCCCGACATCGCCTCGAGCGAAACCATGTCGGGGCTGAAGAACTTCAAGAACCAGTTCCTGCTCAAGCAAAACTGAATCCGCAACAGCCAAACCGATAAACCCATCCATGCCGGAGAATCATCAATGACCGCCTATGTAGAAGACTTTGCCGACGCGCTGCCTTCGGACGAGCGCATTGCCGAGGTGCGCAAGCAACTTGAGGACGCCGGTGTCAGGTACGTCCTGTCGAGCTGGATCGACCTGTTCGGCATCCCCAAGACCAAGCCAGTGCCGATGAGCGACTTCGAGTTGCTGTGCAAGGGGAAGGGTCCGCAGTTCGCGGTGCACTCGATCTCCTACGTGCCGGAACTGACGCCGGCGGATTCCGACCAGGTCATGGTCCCCGATCTCGACGCGGTCTATGTCTGCCCCTGGGACAACAGCACGGCGATCATCTTTGCCGACCTGTTCTGGGAAGACAAGCCGTACGACCACTGCCCCCGGCAGGCGCTCAAACGCGCCGTTCGCGATGCCAAAGAGGCGGGCTACGTCGGCTATGCCGGCATTGAGCCCGAGTTCATCGCGATGCGCTACGACGAACAGGGAAACCCGGTCAAAGCCATCGACAACGACCCGCCCCATGGCCTGCGCCCGCGCCGGCAGGCCTTCGGCTACGACGTCGAGTACTCTCTGGATTCGATGCATTTCTTCAAGGACATGATCGATATCCTCGAAGACCTCGGCTGGAACCTGCATGACGTGGTCGCCGAGGGCGCCTATTCGCAGTTCGAACTCGACTTTCACTACACCGACCTGGTGGAAATGGCCGACCGGCTGGTCTTCCTGCGCATCCTGCTCAAGGAAGTCGCGAAGAAACACGACATGTTCATCACCTTCATGCCGAAGCCCACCACCGGCGACTGGCGCTCGGGCGCGCATATCAATTTCTCGCTCCAGTCGGTGGACCGCCCCGGGGAAAACCTGTTCGGCTCGGACGGGGCCGGCTGGACTGAAGAGGTGCATTATGCCGTGGGCGGCCTCATGGCCCACGCCGAGGCGCTGACCGCGATCACCTGTCCGACGGTGAATTCCTACAACGGCCTGGTGCCGAGGGTCGGCGGCTTCGAGGGCGGCACCGTGACCTGGGCGCCGACCAACATCACCTACGGCCACAACAACCGCTCGGCGCAGTTCCGCCTGCCGCAAAGCCGTTTCTGCATCGAGAACCGCGCGGCGGACATGTGCATGAATGTCTATCTCGGTCTCGCCATGACCCTGAAAGCGGCGCTCAAGGGGATCGCCGACAGGATCGACCCCGGCCCCGCGACCGACCGCGACCTCTACCAGATGACCGAGGCTGAATTCCACGACGCGGGCATTCGCCGCCTGCCGCGGAACCTGGCGGCGGCCACCGAGGCACTGGGCAGGGACGAGCTCGCGGGCGAGGTCATGGGCGAGGGAATGCGCAACTCCTACATCGCCTACAAGGTTGACGAATGGGAGCGCTACCACCAGACCGTTACCGACTGGGAAGTCCAGGAATACCTGCGGCTCTACTAGTCGGCGAGCAGATGGTGAGGGACGGGGGAATACCATGGCCGACTGGACAGGACGATTCCTTCATCCACATCCGGTAGCGGGTGCGGGCCCGCCCCGCGCCCGCACCGCCCCGGATCATCCGTCAGCCCGGCCACCGGGCTGAAACGGCATGAACGGCCAATCCCCGAACAGCGGCCAGCCGGTGGCGCCACCGGCCATCTACCGGAAGCAGCGCCTGTTCGAATTCAACCGCCCGATCCCGCCGGCCAGTACGTTGTGGCTTGCGTTTGCCGCCTGGTTCCTGTTTTTCGGCCTGTGGGAACTGGCCGTGCTGATGAAGCTGACCAACGCGGTCCTGCTGCCGGGACCGGGCAAGGTCATCACCAGTTTCGGCGAGCTGTTCGGCGAGAAGGATTACCTGTACGACATCGGCATTAGCCTGTACCGCATCGTCGTCAGCTTTCTTCTGGCCTGTCTGCTCGCGGTACCGCTGGGTATCCTGATGGGAACCTTTCGCCGGGTCGAGGCGTTCTTCAACCCGCTGGTATCAGCCTTCAGGTACCTTCCCGCACCCTCTTTCATACCGCTGCTGCTGATGTGGCTTGGCGCCGGCGAGGCACAGAAGCTCGCCCTGCTTTTTCTCGGCGTGGTGTGGTTCCTGATCACGCTGATCATGGACTATGCAAAATCCCTTCCGGCGGACTTCATCAATACCGCACTGACGCTGGGCGGCAACCGCCGGCAGGTGCTGTGGACCGTGGTTGTGCCGGCAATGCTGCCCGACATCCTGACCGCGATGCGCCAGATGCTCGCGGTCAGCTGGACATACCTGGTGATTGCCGAAATCGTCGCCGCGGATTCCGGCATCGGCGCGATGATGATGCGCGCCAAGCGTTTCGTGCATATCGACGAGATCATGGCCGGCATCATCACGATCGGCCTGCTTGGCCTGATATTCGACATATTGCTGCGACGCCTGCGGCGCATGTTGTTCCCGTACCTCGAGTCCAGTGAATGACACGATGCGGAAACCACCCCGGAAAACCCAAGGAAATTCGATTCGAAGCCGGCGCCGCCGAGGCTCACCGGCCGATTTACTCAAGCACTCAACCCCATAGGAGGAACGCGAAAATGAAACTCAAGAAACTGGCCACGAGCACCTTGCTCGCAGGATCGCTCCTGTTCGCCCTCGCCTCGACCGCCCAGGCTGCCGAGGAAGTCAAGATCTCCGGATTCACCTGGCCGGGATACGGCTTCTGGTACATCGCCAAGGACCAGAACCTGGCGCCGAACCTGGACATCAACTACCAGACCATCGAAGACCCCTACGAGAGTTACAACCTCGTGACCGCCGACCGGATGGATGTGGTTTCCAGCACGGTCGAGTTTTCACCGATCGCGGCCGAACGTGACATGCCGCTCAAGCTGGTCGCCTTCGCCAACCTGTCCTACGGCACCGACAAGATTGTCGTCGCCCCGGGCATCGACGGCCCGGCCGATCTCAAGGGCAAGAAGGTCGCCGTGGTCGAAGGCGGCCTGGCGCAGATCTACGTCGCCATGTGGCTGGAGCGCAACGGCTATCCGTTCGACTCGGTCGAATACAGGAATATCATCGCCGATGACGCGTTCGCAGCCATGATCGGCGGCGACGTGGTCGCTTCCGAATTCTGGGAGCCCTACGGCAGCAACGTCCTCAAGGCTCTCGAAGGTTCCAAGGTACTGTCGCAGTCCCGCGAGGACTACTGGACCTCCAAGGCAGTGATCGCCGACGGGCTGTACATGAACGCAAGGTTCATCGAGGAGCGTCACGATGTCGCGCTCGACACCATGCGCGCCCTCTACGATGCGATTGCCTGGTGGAAAAAGAACCCGGCACAGGGCAATGAAATCATCGCCAAGGGAATGAAAATGAGCATCGAGGACGTCGAACTGGTCATCGGCAAGGATGGCACCGGCCTCGACGGCGGACTGTACATTTACGATTTCATGGAAGCCGCGCGTTTCTGCGGAGCCGCGCCCGGCAACCCGCCGTTCAATCAGACCAATGGCCAGATGCGCTCGCACTATGAACTGATGTCGGACTGGTGGTTGAAGTTCGGTTTTCTGGAAACCCGCAATCCCTACGAAAAAGGGGTGGACTGCAGCCTGCACAAGGAACTCTACGACAGCGGCTACCGGGGCTAGAAGCCCCGTCGCGCGGGGCGGTTTCCGCCCCGCGCGTCGATGCCCGGAGCCTGATGCCATGACCAGCGACCCCCTCCCGCAGCAGCGCCGCAGCAAACTGGTACTGGAGCATGCCTCCAAGGAGTACCCGGTCCGGCGCGGCAGCAGCGTGGTGGCGGTGAGCGATGTTTCCTTCGATGTAGTCGACAACGAGGTCTGCGTGTTGCTGGGTCCGTCCGGCTGCGGCAAGACGACCATCCTGCACATGATGGCCGGACTCGAGAGCCCGACCGCAGGGCGGCTTACCCTTGACGGCAAGGAGATCATCGGGCCCAGTCGCGACCGCGGCATGGTGTTCCAGGGCTATACATCGTTTCCGTGGCTGACCGTCGAAGAGAATGTCGAGTACGGCATGCGCCTGAACAGCGTGCCCATCGACGAACGCCGTGAGCGGGTGGATTTCTTCATCAACAAGGTCAAGCTGACGCGCTTTCGCCATGCCTATCCAAAACAGCTGTCCGGCGGGATGAAGCAGCGGGTCGCGATCGCAAGGATGCTGGCCAATTCGCCGGAGATCTCCCTGATGGACGAACCTTTCGGTGCGCTTGATGCGGAAACACGCTGGCACATGCAGGAATTGCTCCTGGACATCATCGACGAAACGCAAATGACGGTGGTGCTTGTAACCCATGACATCGCCGAGGCACTGTTCCTGGCCGACCGGATCGTTTTCCTGTCGAGTCACCCCGGCCGACTCCGGGAAATTCTCTCGATGGACTTCAAGCAGGGACGCCGCATCGCAAGCAAGGAAGAACTGATCGAAACGCCGGGCTACATCGAGGTCGAACGCGAGATCCTGCACATGATGCGGCAGGAAGCCAGGGAGGAGGAATGATACGGATGCCCTGCCCGGCAGATCCCATGGCCCGATGAAGGCGCCCATAGCGGCAACCCACGACAGCTTTGCCCTCGGCGATTTCGGACTCCTGTCCGGCGAAGTGCTGCCGGATGTCCGTCTCGCCTACAAAACCCACGGGGAACCGAACGGGGACGGTGGGAATGTCATACTGTTGCCGATCCTCTACACCGGCAGCCACATGCGCCCCGAGCACAATCAAGTCGACCCCGGGAAATTGTCGAATCGCTTGCGTAACCAGGGCCAACATACTAGCCGGAAACGGATCCTGCCCGAATTCGACTGAACCTGCGGCGATAGCCTGAGGGAGTGGTTCCCACCAGGCGCCGGAAGTGATGGCGCAGGGTCTCGACCGCGCCGAAACCCGACCGCGCCGCGATCTGCTCGACCGTCAGCTCCGTGGTTTCCGCCAGGTGGCGCGCATGATCCACACGTTGCCGATTCAGCCAGGCTCCCGGGGTAGTCCCCGTGGCTTCGCGAAATCGCCTTTGAAAGTTGCGCACGCTCATGCCCGTGTGCAGGGCGAGATCCCCGACGGACAAATCCTCGTTGATGTGGTCGGGCAGCCAGTCGAGCAGCCTGGCCAGTTTCCCGTTGCCCGCCCCGGGGGCTATGGGTTTGTCGACGAACTGCCTCTGGCCGCCATCGCGATGAGGTGCCAGCACCAGACGCCGGGCGACGGTGTTGGCGACCGATGCGCCGTGGTCTGAACGCACGATATGGAGGCAGAGGTCCAGTCCCGCCGCACTTCCGGCAGAAGTGAGTACCGGGCCCTCGTCGACATAGAGCACGTTCGGATCGACCCGAATACGCGGATAACGCCGTGCCAGTGTATCGGCGTAACGCCAGTGGGTAGTCGCACGCCGGCCGTTCAGCACCCCGGCGGCCGCCAACAGGAAAACTCCGGAGCAGATGGAGGCCAGACGGCCGCCGCGCTCCACCACCCGGGCCAGGGCGTCCAGCAAGGGAGGAGGCGCGGGTGCGTCCGGGCTTCTCCATCCCGGCACGACCACGGTGTCCGCCCGCCCGACCAGGTCCAGGTCGTAGGGAGCCTGAACAACGAGACCGCCTGCTGCCTTCAGCGGTCCCGGCTCCGCGGCACAAACCTCGAACCGGTACCAGGGCCGGTCCAGTTCCGGCCGGGGCAAACCGAAAATCTCGTATGCACAACCGAACTCGAAAGTGCAAAGGCCATCGTAGGCCAGCACGACAACGGTGGAATGGGACGGGTGCTTGGACATGTTGGCATTATATTACCGATATCCGGCATTTACGCCACTCGCCAATGACTGGCAGCATCCAGAAACTGTGCAACTTCAATTCACTTCATCCGGGGGCCGCAGATGCTTCGCCTTTACGACAACCATCTTTCCGGAAACGGCTACAAGCCGAGATTGCTGCTCGCACACCTGGGCAGGGCCTATGAACGTGTCGAGGTCGATACCCTCAAGGGTGAGACGAGGACTCCGGAATTCCTCGATCGCAATCCCAACGGGCGGATCCCGGTACTGGAACTGGAAGACGGCACCTGCATCGCCGAGTCCAACGCGATACTGTTCTACCTCGCGGAGGGCACATCCTTCCTGTCGTCCGACCCCCTGGGCCGTGCCCTGACCCTCCAGTGGATGTTCTTCGAGCAGTACAGCCACGAGCCGTTCATCGCGGTATCGCGCCATTGGATCCAGCATATGGAGATGACGGATGCCCAACGCGCTCAGCTTCCGGATAAGCAGAAAGGCGGTTACGCCGCGCTTGCGGTCATGGAGGGACACATGGCCGAATCCAGGTGGTTCGGCGGCGATACCATGAACATCGCCGACATAGCACTCTACGCCTATACCCATGTCGCGGACGAAGGAGGGTTCGAACTCGCCCCCTTTCCGGCAGTCAGCGATTGGCTCAGCCGGGTCCAGGATCAGCCCGGACATGTACCTATGGCACCCGCACCAGAGGGAGTGATCACACCCGTTTAGTCATCCGGTTTTCCGTTGACCTCGTGGGCTTGCGGCGTTCCGGATCATCAACTTGTTAAAGCAGTGGCCGCTTCCCACTCTGAATGATGGGGGGCGGTCACGAGTAAATTGACCACCTGCCAAATTCGACATTTGGAACCAATATTTGTGTAAATACGGACTTGTTATCCTGTTATACACATAATATACTATCCAAATGATCCCACGCCATTTGTCCCGAGAACTACTACAACAACTCAAGGAGTACCCCGTTGTCACTTTGCTGGGACCCAGGCAAGCCGGGAAAACTACCCTGGCACGAGCGTTGCTGAAGGACTATGCATACGTCAGCCTGGAAACACCCGACATCCTGAGATTTGCCCAAGAAGACCCAAGAGGCTTCCTGGCCCAATATCCCGAAAAGGCCATATTTGATGAAATCCAGCGTGCCGCTCACCTGATCAGTTATCTTCAGGGCATCGTCGATGAATCCGGAACGACCGGCCAGTTTGTGCTGACGGGCTCTCATCAGCTGGAATTGAGAACCGCAATCACCCAGTCATTGGCGGGCAGAACAGGCATCCTCAACCTGTTGCCGTTTTCGATGGCAGAGCTGGCGGCGGCGAAAGTCACCTTCGATACTTTCGAGGAATATGTCTTCACCGGATTTCTTCCGCGCATATATGACCAGAATCAACGGCCGAACACTGCCTACGCGAATTACTACCAGACCTATATCGAAAGAGACGTTCGCCAGATCATCCATCTGAAGAACGCCAGCCTGTTCGACAAATTCATGCGCCTGCTCGCCGGAAGAACAGGCCAGGTGATGAACCATCAATCATTGGCGGCGGATGTCGGTGTGGACTCCAAGACCATCAAGGAATGGCTTTCAATCCTGGAAGCCTCTTTCGTGGTGTTTAAACTCTCCCCCTATTTCGAGAACTTCGGAAAACGCGTCATCAAGTCCCCGAAGTACTATTTCATGGATACGGGCCTGCTCGCTTACCTGCTCGGAATCGAAAAGCCGGAACAGGTCACCCGGGACCCGCTGGTTGGTCAACTGTTTGAAAACCTGGTTGTTCTCGAAGCCCTGAAAACGCGGTACAACCGGGGCCAGACACCGAACCTGTATTTTTATCGGGACAGCCATGGGAACGAAATCGATCTGCTGTACGCAAGCGGACGGAATCTGATCGGAATCGAAGTCAAGTCAGCCGCCACATTCAGTCCGCACTTCAAGAAAATGCTCTTGCGGTTTTCGGAAAAACAGCGGACGCTTCAATCGGGATATGTTGTCTACAACGGACAAGCCAGACAATTCAGCGACGGCATTGAAGCCATAAACTACAGGGACACGAACTCGGTGTTCAGGTAGTACCTGAATATTTGACCGATATAGCGCAATGCCACCGGTACCCACAACCTTGGAACAGGCCCCCACAAACGGACAACCGGGTACAGTTCAATTGATTGTCAGTTTCAGGGCATAACGCCCGGGCGTATCGGCAGGACCAGCAGATGACCTGATGTACACGATGTCTTCCCGTTGAAATTGGGAGGAACGGAGAATCCGCCGGAACGATTCGCTCAATTTGCAAACACGGATTCCGTCAGCAGCCAGTCACAAAACGTCCTGACATGAGGAATATCCTTGAGTACTTTGGGCAGTATCAAATACAGGTCGGGGTATGGGAGTCGCAGATCGAACGGAATCATCATATTGCCTCCCGCTTCAAGTCTGCGTGCTACAAATTCCGGCGCCAATGCCAGTCCAAGATTGTTTTCAGCTGCAAGTACTGCCATGTCCCTGTTGGCAAATGTCTGGTTTGAGGGAAGCAGGGCTGGTGTCTCTCCTGACATTGCAACCCAGCTTTCCCAGTCATCTTCGCTTCCAACATACCGGGTGAGTTCGTGTTCTGCGATATCACGCGGCGCTTTCAACGGTGGGGCCTTCTTCGCATAGGCCCGGGAGCAAATGAGAACCAGGGATGAGCCCGCCAATCTGTATGATTCATAGTCCCCACTCTCTGGCTGGCCACACAATATGTAAATGTTGTGATATTCCAGCATCGCGTCATTCACGGGACAGTAGAGGTGCGAGTCAACCGATTGAAATTGAATTGACAGTTTGGGGTATGCAGTCCTGAAGTTCGAAAGGTCCGGAATCAGCATTCGCCGCGACACTGACGCATAGGTTTGAATTGAAACAACAGCATCGTCATATCCGCGGACCGTCGATGTCGCAATCGACAGCTTGGTCAACAGATCCTGAACATAGCGCAGATAGAATTTTCCGGCGCGTGTCAGCTTGATTCCATTGGGTTCGCGATGAAACAACTCTATATCGAGCAAGGTCTCAAGATCGCTGATCTGGTGACTGATCGCCGAAGCCGATACACAACGCTCCTTGGATGCACTGGCAAAGCTGCCATGCCTGGCAACGGTCTCAAACGTCTGAAGCGATGCTATGGTTGGCAAGCGTGTAGGCATAGTTCTCGGTTGGCACGATCAAGACACAAGCACCGGTTTCCATCATTGTATGACTAAAAATACGACCAAGCATATAGAGTGAACCCCCCCCTGATGTTTCTCATTGGCAAGGAACGCTGAAACCCGCCGCTGTTCCGCTTTTTCGTCCTGTACACAGCACTCATCACAATACCCGATTCGACGAAGCTGAAACAGACAGACATGAGAATAACCTCATCCAGACGATAATATTTTTCACTTGTCTGCTCGGCAATAGGCATACAGCATAAGATTTGGTTTACGCAGAACACTGCGGCCCCCGGGAAAACGGTATCCATGCAGATGCCGACGTTGTTCCAGGGGCGGTTTCTCCTTTGTGGATTTTTCGCAACTGAAGAGTAAACATCAAACATATGCAGGAGTAAGAAAAATGCAGGCGTTCGACGGCATTCGTGTACTTGACCTGACGCATGTGCTGGCGGGCCCCTTCTCGACCTATCAACTGGCGGTTCTGGGCGCCGACGTGATCAAGATCGAGGGGCCGGAAAATTTCGACATGAACCGCGAGATCGGCGCCGTCCGTCGATTGAACGAAGCCATGATGGGCACGCACTTCCAGTCCCAGGCCGCGAACAAGCGCGCCATGACGATAAACCTGAAATCGGAGAAAGGACAGGAAATCTTCAAATCGCTCTGCCGGAACGCTGATGTCGTGGTGGAGAATTTTCGCCCCGGCACCCTGGACAAGTTGGGTCTCGGCTATGACGACATTCGGGCAATCAAGCCCGACATTGTCTACTGTTCCATTTCCGGATTCGGACACACCGGCCCGAAGAGCGGACATGCGGCCTTTGACAACACGATCCAGGCCTATTCCGGTTTCATGGAACGGAACGGGCCCACCGACGGCGATTCGGTCCTGGTGGGAGCGCCGGTTCTCGACTTCGGCACCGGGGCCCAGGCGGCATTCGCCATAGCCGCCGCGCTGTTCCGGCGTGAACGCACCGGCAAGGGGCAACATCTGGACATCGCCATGCTCGATGCCGCGCTCATGCTGATGACGGACTCCGTCATGAATGCCGAGATCACGGGCAAGAATCCCGGTCGATCCCAGTACGCTCGCAAACCCTATGCCGGTTATGGCGGTTACGAGACGGCGGACCACGTGCTCATGATTGGCGCGGCCACGCCGGCCCAGTACGCCAAGCTGTGGCGGGCGCTGGGGCGGGAAGACCTCGCCAGGGAAATGAACGGTCTGCGCACACCGGATATGGAGGACCGGAAAGAACAGGATGAAGCAATCCTGACAGACATCCTGAAAACAAAAACCGCTGAAGAATGGGAAACGATCCTCATCGGGGCCGGTCTGTCGGCGGCCCGGGTCCGCCCGATCCGCGAGGCGCTGGCAAGCGAACAGGTCGCGAGCAGGACTGTTGTCGGCAGCTTTGATTCGACGCATGCAAAGCGAGGCAGGATGAAACCTGCGGTTGCCGCGTTCAGGTGCTCGGAAGACGGCCCGGCGGTGACATCCGAGCCCCCTGAATTCGGGGAGCATACCCGGGCTGTCATGTTGGAGGCTGGCTATTCGCCACTGGATATCGACAATCTCGCGGCGGAGGGCGTTATCTGAATGCGGCAATGTGCTGCGATAGTTTCATGCAAGTGAAATCAGAAATTCATTAACCACTACTACAATCCAGAGGAGCTTTATCATGAAAAAAACCATTGATCCGGTAGCAACACCTGGTGAGCTTTCGTATTCGGATTTGACCGAATACGACAAGGCCCTGGTAGAGAAAGCTGTCAAGAGCAAACATTCCCGCCGCGATGTACTCAAGCTGATGGCGGTAACCGGCGTTTCCCTGGCCACTGCCCAGAATCTGCTGAGTACCGGCGGCAAGGCGATGGCATCAACACCGAAGAAAGGGGGCAGTGCCCGGTTTGCTGCAGACGTCCATGGGCCGGATGATCAGCTTGATCCGCCCCTGTTTACTTCGTCTGTCGACTATTCTCGGGGGCGTGCCACCTATAACAGCCTTGTCCAGCATTCCGATGATCTGGTCCCCCAGCCAGAATTGGCGGAAGAATTTGGACCCAATGCTGACGCTTCCGAGTGGACATTCAAATTGCGCAAGGGCGTTACCTTCCACGATGGTTCGCCATTTACCGCGGATGACGTCATCTATTCGTTGAACCGCCATCTGGGTGAGGATTCGATTTCCACTGTCAAGTCCGTTCTGGCCTCGATCAAGGAGTGGAAGAAAGTGGGCCCCCATGAAGTCAAGGCAATTCTGCATGCTCCCAACTCCGATCTGCCGACATTGCTGGGCATCTTTCAGACAAAAATTCATAAGGCCGGCGGCCCCGGCAATGGTATCGGGACCGGTCCATTCGTTCTGGAAGCGTTCGAGCCGGGCATTAAATCCGTCCACGTACGAAATGAAAATTACTGGCGTGACGGGCCTAACCTGGATGCGCTCGAAATCACTGCAATCACAGACCCGGTCGCTCGTGTGAATGCGGTGATTGCCAATGACGTTCAAATGATGATTCGGGTTGATCCGAAGGCCTTCAAGCAGATCGAAGATGCTCCCGGGGTCAAGCTGCTTTCAACACCGGCGGCCGCCCAGGTGGGTATCTGCTGCCTGAAAAATACCGAACCGGGCAGCAATGACGATTTTGTGAGAGGCATGCAGTACATCATGGACCGCGAAAGAATCGTCAACAGGATTCTCAAAGGCAAGGGTTCAATTGGAAACGATACGCCCATCATGTCAGCTCATGGACCCGATTGGTGTTCCGAGTTGCCGCAGCGTGAATTCGATCCGGACAAGGCGAAATTCCACTTCGAGAAATCCGGTATCAGCAGCGCTGAAATTCACGTTGCTCCCGTTGGACCAGGCATTGAGGATGTTGTACTGCTGGCACAGGTGAACTGCGCCAAGATCGGTTTCGACCTCAAGATCAAGAAGGTTCCGAACGATGGTTACTGGGGTTCCGTGTGGATGGTCGAACCGATCAACGTGGTAACGTGGAACATGCGGCCTACTGCCCAATCCCAGATGGCCATCCAGTTCGGACCTGGTGCTGCCTGGAATGACACCTACTGGAACAACGCCCGCATGGGTGAACTTCTCACTGCAGTGCTGTCGGAAACCGACGCGACGAACCGCCATAGCATGATGTGCGAAATGCAGACCCTGATCCACGAAGGCAGTGGCATGGTGATTCCTGCGTTCACCAACATCAATGACGCGATTTCCGAAAACGTCATGGGTGTACCGAAGGTCCCGCTGGG
>JAJDTE010000094.1:0-3731 GCA_022827325.1 Gammaproteobacteria bacterium
ATTCGGGCGACCTCGCCCACTTCACGAGGTTTTCCATCGCCTTGAGGGCGCTTTTGGGCAGCATCGGCAATCCAGAAGGAGGTCAACTGGAACCCGGAGTGTAACGGATTGTTCCGGATCGGAACCGGCCGGGAAACCGCGACAACATTCGAACCACAAACCAAGTAAGGCAATGTTGGCCGGGCGATTCCCTCTCCGCCCGGAAATGCCGCATGCAGGACGCGGGACCAAACAGAGCAGAGGAACCTGCTCCCGTTCGGATATAATCCCGCCGGAGCAACCAGGGCCAATACCGCCTATGCGTTTTTACCCGCATCGCGGGTTCCGTGTCTCCATGACCGTCGGTCCACTTCCCGCTCGCATCGACGGAATGATCTCCCGATGAACCGACCTTCCAGTACCTGGCACCCCCTTCCCAGCAACGACCTGCCGGACCATCTGAACTTTCTCAATGCCGACATCCTCCGGCAGATGGTCAAGAGGCTGTCCATTCCGAAACCCCACCCCACCCGGAAGGCGGACATGATCGCTGCATCTCGGGCCGGCTCGCCGGAGATTTCCTCCGGGACCTCTGGAATCTCCTGGACAAAATGGACCTTTGGGCGTCGGAATTCCTGGACTTTCTCAGCCGTTACGACGGCCTCGCGTATTTCCGGCTCAACCCTCTCGGCGCGTATTGCCTCGGCATTGTCGAAGCGTATGAACCGCAGATGCCCCCGGACCGCACTCCGCTCAGGGTCTTCCCCGACTTGCGCCTGTGTGCGGACATGCCGATGTCGCCGGAGGAGCTCCTGGTGCTGGAGATCTGGGCGGACACCGAAGCGGACGGCGTCTGGCGGCTGGTCCGCGCAAGGACCCTGGCCGCCGTCGAGGATGGTCATGACGTGGACGAACTGCGCACCTTCCTCACGGCCAGGGACGACCAGTCCCTGCCGGAGAAGGTGGAGGGGTTCCTGCGTAGTGTCGGGCGGGACGGGAAGGCTCTCAGGGAGCGGGGGCGGGCATTGCTGGTCGAATGCGCCAGCGAGGAAATCGCCGCCCGGCTTGCCGCCGACGAGCGTATCTCGAAGCTGTGCCTGGCTGCCGGAAAGAAATATCTGGCCGTGCATGCCAAATCGGAAGCGGCGTTCCGAAAGGCCATTCGCGAGCTTGGTTACGGGATGCCGCGGACATGAACGGACCGAGCGGACCGACCGGACCTGGCGGGCGATGGGCAATGCTGCATGTCCCCGCCATCGAGTCCTCATGCAGGTTTACGATCCGGCCTTTCCGGGACGGCCATCTGTACGGCTATTGCCGCGGGACGTCCGGAACATACGGACCCAGGAACCGCTTCGCGGCCCGGCGCTCCCCGATGCACCTGCGGTATTTCCATGCCCGGCCGAGGAACCGGGGCAATCCGCCCTCCTCCGTCGGGTCCAGCGTCTCCAGCAGGCCGAGGGGCCTCGGGGTCGGCGGGTCCATGGCCCACACCCGTTCCGGTATCCGTACCAGCGGGCCATGCAGGACAAGCACCTCCCCGTTCGCCCTGTTCCGAATCTCCAGCCCAAGCCCGAATTCGCCGTCCGGTCCTTTCACGCCCAGGTCCCGGGCATCGAAACCGAGGTCCGGAGACTCGTTGTGGAAATCCTCCAGGTTCCCGTCCTCCTCGCCGGGTTCCACGAACGTGATCCAGTCCGCCCTTCCGGTCCCGTCCATGCGGAAATTCCGCCATTCCTCATTTTCGAGAAAATCACCGACTGCGGGGCCTTCCAGTTCCGAAGAACCGCCCCGGGCAAGAAGCCGGATCGTGTAGGGCGCGTTCCGCCATCCCCCGCCTCCTTCGATCTTCAGCCGCTGCAGCCGCACCTCCACCCGCACCGCATCTCCGCCCTCGGCCGGAAAGCCCGCCAGCACCGCCGCCACCGCCCGGGCCCGGCCGCCGGACGACTCCATCCGGGCGTAGGCCTTCACCCGGAAGGCATCCTCGTTCGCGCACCTGCGGTTGAACTCGATGCGTCCGCCCGGGGGGTGGAGCACGGGATCCGGATCGGATCCGGAACCGCCCCGCTCCGTCGAGCAGGCGCCGATGACCAGCAGCAGCACGGCGATGACGGCCGTCCGGGACCATTTTCCGTGTCTTTCCCGATAACGCTGTTTCATGGCGTCATTGGCTGTTCCATATTCCGGACAAACTGTTCACCGGGAGCAGCACTCAGAATGTCCGGCTGTACCGCGCCAGCAAGGCGTTTTCGGTCTCCTTCCGGACATGACCCGCATCCCACACGGCGACCGCAGCCAGATGCACGGTCCCGTCCCGCCAGGGCTGGGACCAGGTGGTTTCAAAGTCGACCTGTCGGCCGGACGGCTCCAGGTTCAGATGAGTCTCGCGAACCTCGGCCCGTCCCTCCGGAGTACGCCCCGCGACCCATCGGAGCCTGGCGCTGCCGGACTCCACGCGCAGCGGCTGGGCGATCCTGAACGCCAGGCGACCACCGGCCCTCCCGATTCCTTCCCCGGCAAGTTCGATTGCTGCAGAACCGGCCCAGACCGCCGAAAACCCCTCCACCATGCCCGCCCGCACCGGTGCGGCGGTACTCCGGCCCGCATGGGCGCTGGCGAATACCCGCCAGCCGCCGGGAAGGAGCCGGTGGGCCAGCAGACCCGCAAAGACGGTCTCCCCGCCAAGCTCCCCGAAGGCGCCGCCAGGGCGGCTCCCGAGGAGGCGGCGGTCCTCGTCCAGCCACCCCGCCTGCAGGGCAAGGCCGGACTCCGGGGTCCGGCGTAAAACACGTTCCGCCAGTACGCCCGACGCCCGGGCATCGTCTGTATCCCGCCGTTCCCCGTATTGCGCCGCACCGCGGAACGCCATGATGCGCCAGGAATTCTTCGTTGCAGTGCGCGCATAGCCGATGCTTGCGCCATCCCGGGCAAGGGCCGGCCAGGGACTGGCGAACGCCTCGCCGCCGGTGAATGCCCCGGACTGTTCCATCCCGAAGCCCTTCTCCGGCTTCCCGTTGTCTGCTTCCAGACCGTGCCCCCAACCCGGATGCCGGCGATAGCCAAGCAGCAAGGTGCCGTTCCCGAAGGAACGGACCAGGGCAAGGGAGCCGACCGAGGCCGGCATCCCGTCTGCCGACAATTCCGTATCACGGGAAACACCGGGCTCCATATCGAACCGCACCCGGACCCCGGCCCCGTACGTACTCCAGATTTCCCCCCGCAGGTCACGCCCCAGAATCCCGAGGCGGTCTCCGAGTCGGATCCGACCGGGTGTCCCGGCCAGAAAATAATCGCCAAGCGGACGAAAGAACGGGGCGTCGAGTCCATCGAAGGCAGCAACCTCCGTGGCCGCCAGCGACCGTGCCAGGGAATCGCCGAAGGCCGGGCCGGCACTGAGCGCACTGGCATGGTCCGGAGCCGAAGGGCCATCCAGGGTATCCCCTGTCAGCATCCGCATCTCGCCCACGGGCCGGGTCGCGGCATCCAGGTCCAGGAACCCGCGGCCGTAGATGTCCGAGTCTGCATAGGCGCCGCTCCTGTCAGCCGTCTCGAGAAGACGCCGGACAATTCCGTCGTTGCCGAGCTGGCCGCGAAAGTGTTCCGCAAGAAGCCCGATCCCGCCCGTCACGAACGGGGCCGCGGCGGACGTCCCCGACTCTTCCAGCTGCAGATGGCAGTCCGCGGAGCCGTCCGCGCAATAGAATCCGGGAACGGGGCCTGTGATATCCACGCCCGGCGCCGCGAGGCAG
>JAJDTE010000091.1:0-33197 GCA_022827325.1 Gammaproteobacteria bacterium
GGTTGAGCCAAAGGAGTTTTTCGGGATCGAAGCTGGCTGCGGAACGGTTGATATCCTTGATATCGAACAGGTCGATCATTGCATCCAGGTCAAATATCTCCTGGTCGCCGTGGGACCATCCAAGCCTGACCAGATAATTCAGCAGGGCTTCGGGCAGAATTCCCATGTTGCGGAATTCAAGAACACTCGCCGCTCCATGACGCTTGGACAGCTTCTGGCCATCCTGTCCGTGGATCAGCGGCACATGGGCGAAAACCGGCAGCGGCGCACCCAGGGCATGAAAAATGTTGATCTGCCGGGGCGTGTTGCTGGTATGGTCATCACCACGAATCACGTGGGTGATCCCCATGTCCGCGTCGTCCACCACAACAGTCAGGTTGTAGGTAGGAGACCCGTCGCTGCGGGCAATCACCATATCGTCCAGTTCGTGGTTGCTGATTTCCACCCGTCCCCGAACCACATCCTCGAATACCACGGTACCCTCCAGCGGATTCCGGAACCTGACTACCGATGATTCGCCTTCCTCCGGTGTCCGCCCCAGGTCCCGGCAGTGATGGTCGTAACGGGGCTTCTCACCCCTCTGGCGCTGGTGCTCCCGCAGGTCGTCCAGTCGCTTGCGGCTGCAAAAACAGTGATAGGCCTGCCCCTCCTCCAGCAGCTGCCCGATCACCTCCTTGTATCGGTCGAAACGCCGGGTCTGGAAATACGGGCCGCGGTTCCAGCCGAGCCCAAGCCATTCCATGGACTTCATGATCTCCTCCACGGCTTCCGGAGTGGACCGCTCGATATCCGTATCCTCGATTCTGAGTACCAGTTCGCCGCCCCGTCCACGGGCATAGAGCCAATTGAACAGGGCGGTACGGGCGCCACCGATGTGCAGGTACCCCGTGGGGCTGGGCGGAAATCGGGTGACGACGGTCATCGGGGCGCAGATGGACAAGCGCGGGAAGATCGCAGGGATTCTATCGTAATTACCGGTATACCCACAGTGGAAGGAGTGCGGTCGAGGTGGAGTACGGTTTCTTGCCGGTGCCCCGGGCCTGCCGGCTCGGGTCCACCCGCAATCGACGGGGCGGTTGCTGCCGCTACAGACCCCGTGCCGGAAAGATCTGTTACCTATGCGGCCGGAAAAGACCCATCAATGATTGGTCGGGGTGAGAGGATTTGAACCTCCGACCACCGCAACCCCATTGCGGTGCGCTACCAGGCTGCGCTACACCCCGATTCATTGAATTCGGCCCCGAAAGGGCCCTGTCCTGTCCAACCCCAACGGGCCGGGGCGCGGATTTTAACTCAAGATGTCGCTGACTTCATTGAGTTCGGCGATCAACTGTGAAATCACCTGGGAGCCTTTCTTGTCAATGCCGGAGGGGCTGACCGGCACTCCTTCGGATTCAACCTGCTCCAGGCGGGACCTTGCACCACTGATCGTAAATCCGTCCACGTACAGCAACTGCCGGATACTGCGGATCAGCTTGACCTCGTGGCGCTGATAGTATCTCCGATTGCCGCGACGCTTGACCGGTTTGAGCTGGGGAAATTCCTGTTCCCAATAACGCAGCACATGGGGCTTGACCAGGCAGAGCTTGCTCACTTCCCCGATGGTGAAGTATCGCTTGCTGGGAATCGGGGGCAATTCGAATCCCGCCGGGTCAAGCATGGTCATCAGCGTTTCCTGCCCAGCCTCTGAGTCAGTTCAAACGAATTGTCCACCACGCTTTGTTTCAACTTCTGGCTTGAGCGGAATGTCACGACCCGCCTGGCAGAAATCGCCACCTCTTCCCCGGTTTTCGGGTTGCGACCGGGCCGCGAGGTCTTGTCACGCAGGGTAAAGCTGCCGAAACCCGACAGTTTCACCGCCACGCCCTCCTCCAGGGACTGGCGGATCTTTTCGAAGAACAACTCGACAAATTCTTTTGCCTCACGCTTGTTGAGTCCCACTTCATCAAACAGGACATTGCACAAATCGGCTTTCGTTATTGTCATCTGGTGTCCTCGGGCAATTCTTGCGATCTACACACTATCTCTTTAGGGGATGGTCGGTCAAGAGCGCAACCGGGCACCGACACCCGCTTCCAGAGCCTTTACAATCTCGGCCGTCACCGTGTCAATTTCAGCAGAAGTAAGACTACGGGAATCCGACTGGAAAACCAAGTTGAATGTGAAACTTTTCTTATTATATTCAATTCTTTCACCGGTATATATATCAAACAACTCGAGCAGCTTCAGGTCTTTGCCCGCGGTTTTCCGCACCAATGACAGCATGTCGGCGGCCACGACCCCCTGGTCCACGATCACGGAAAGATCTCGCTGCACTGCGGGGAAACGGGACAGGGGCCGGAATTTCGGCAACACCGATTCCTCTAGTATAGACAAATCCAACTCGAAGAGGAAAGCCGGCACGTCGAGATCCAGTAGTTTCTGTTTCAAGGGATGCAGCCGTCCGAGGCGGCCGACTTCCCTTTTCCCCAGAAGAATCCGTGCCGATTGTCCGGGGTGAAAAACAGGATGTTCCGAGGCCTCGAAGGCAAATCTCTCCGCATCCCCGGTCAATTCCAGCAGTGCGGCAAGATCGCCCTTGAGATCAAAGAAATCCACCTGCCTTGCCGGTTCACCCCAGTGCCGGGGCATGGCCATTCCGGTGGCCAACGCGGCAATCCTGGGATGTTCGCGGCGCTTGCGGCCATTCCGCTCGAAGACATTGCCGGTCTCGAAGAGACGTACGCGGACTTCCTGGCGATTGAGATTGCGCTGCAGGTTCCCGAGCAGGCCGGGAATCAGGCTCTGCCGCATTTCCGACATGTTCTCCGCCAGGGGATTGGACAGGCGGACCCCGGGGCCGGATTCCAGAAGGCGCTGCTGGAGCACGGGATCGACAAAGCTGTAGTTGATCGCCTCGTGGTATCCCCGCGCGGCCAGGGCCTGGCGGATTATGGGCATGCTGACAGCGGCTTCCGGGTTGGCGCCGTGACGGGCCGCCGACACCGGAAATCTCGGCAAAATTCGTTCAAACCCGTTGCAGCGGCCAACCTCCTCCACCAGGTCGTGCTGGCCCGTGATGTCGAAGCGCCACGCGGGAGGGGTCACTTTCCAGCCGCCATTGGCCGGAGAAACCTTCATTCCCAGCCGTTTCAGGATGCGCTGCACTGCGGCCGAAGGCACACGCGCACCCAGAATGCGCGGAATCTCGCCACGCTCCAGCAGAATCGCATGGCGTTTCGGCAGTGCCCTTGCGGCGACCGCGTGACAGGTTTTCCCGGGACTGCCGCCGGCAACATCCAGCAGCAGACGTGTCGCCAGCTCCACCGCCGCCACCTGCCCCGCAGGATCCACACCACGCTCAAACCGGTGCGATGCATCCGTGTGCATGCCAAGACGCCGCGCCTTGCCAAGCATGTGCTGCGGGGAGAAGAAGGCCGCTTCGAAGAAAATATCCGTGGTCATATCCGAAATTGCCGTACCTTCCCCCCCCATGATGCCGGCAAGCCCCACGGCCCTGCGATGGTCCGCGATCACCAGGTTGTCCGGTTTCAGCCGAACGGTGGCCCCGTCAAGCAGCTTCAGCCGTTCCCCGTTGCGGGCAAGCCGTACCACGATTCCGCCGGAGAGTTTGTCCAGGTCGTAGGCATGCATCGGCTGGCCGGTCTCCAGCATCACCAGATTGGTGATGTCAACCACCGGATTGATCGGCCTCAGCCCGGCCCGGCGAAGCTTTTCACGCATCCAGTCCGGGGTCCGGGCATGCATGTCGATCCGGCGCACGATGCGTCCGGCAAAACGGGCGCAGTGTGCGGGAGCCTTGAGGTCAATGTCCAGGACTTCCGGATTCCCGGCCCTCACCGGAACGGGGTCGCTGATGCGCAAACGTGCTCCGGTCAGAACCGCCACCTCCCTGGCGATGCCGCGAATGCTCAGGCAGTCCCCGCGATTGGGCGTGAGCCCGAGTTCGAACACCCGGTCGTCCAGTTCCAGATGGTCGGCCAGGGGGGTGCCGGGCAACGTGCCCGGGTCCAGTTTCATCAGGCCCGTGGACTGTTCGGCCAGCCCCAGTTCCGCTGCCGAGCAGAGCATTCCCTCGGACCCAACCCCCCGGATTTCCATCTTCCGGATGACACCGCCGGGCAGCCTGGCGCCAACCCGCGCCACGGGGATGACCAGCCCGACGGCAGCATTGGGGGCGCCGCACACCACGGTGATCGGACGCCTGCCGCCAGCCCGCACCCGGCAAACCCGCAACCTGTCCTCCTCCGGATGCGGTGAAACGGCCTCGATCCGGCCAACCAGCAGTCGCCTGCGGTTACCCGCCGACAGGTCCAGGGGGGTTGCCGGTTCCAGTGATTCCACCTCCAGCCCGGCGAGGGTAAGGACCTCCGCCAGCGCGGCGCTGTCCAGCCTGGGATTGACCCATTCTCTCAGCCAGTGTTCGTTGAAATGCATCTTGTTCGGGGTTGATTGGTCACGCGGGCCCTGTTCACGCCGCACTCAGTCAGAACTGGCGCAGAAAATCCAGGTCGTTCTCAAAATAAAGACGCAGGTCGTTCACACCGTAACGGAGCATGGAGAGCCGCTCCACACCCATGCCGAATGCATAACCCGAATAGCGCCGGGCATCCACCCCCCCGTGCCGAAGGACTTCCGGATGCACCATCCCGCTTCCCAGAACCTCGATCCAGCCGGTGTGGCTGCAGACCCGGCATCCGGCGCCCCCGCAGAACACGCAGGCAATGTCCACCTCGGCGGAAGGTTCCGTGAAGGGAAAATAGGACGGCCGGAAACGCACATTGAGGTCCTTCTCGAAAAACTCGTGCACGAAATGAATCAGGATGCCCTTGAGATCGGCGAACGTGATATCGGTATCCACGGCCAACCCCTCCACCTGGTGAAACATGGGTGTGTGGGTTATGTCGGAGTCGCATCGAAAGACCTTCCCGGGTGCGATCACCCGGATCGGCGGTGCATGCTGATGCATGTAGCGTATCTGGACCGGGGAGGTATGCGTGCGAAGCACAGTGTGGGCATCCACGTAAAACGTGTCATGCATCGCGCGCGCCGGATGGTCCGGCGGCATGTTCAGAGCCTCGAAATTGTAGTAGTCGTCCTCGACTTCAGGTCCGGTAGCCACATCGAAGCCGATCCGGGAAAAGATATCCTCCATGCGCTCCAGGGTGCGGGAGATGAGATGCACGGTCCCTTCCCGCTGGCCCCTGGCAGGCTGGGTCACATCGATGCGCTCGGATTCGAGCTGCTGCGCGATCGCCTCGCCTTCCAGGACCCTGCGCCGTTCCTCCAGGGTGGACTGGATACGCTCCTTCAGTTCATTCACCGCCCGGCCGAACGATTTGCGCTCTTCCTGGGACAGGGAGGCAATGGACCTGAGTTCTGCGGTAACCGCTCCTTTCCTGCCCAGGTAATGCACCCTGAGCCCCTCGAGTTCATTGATGGCTTCCACCTGCCCGATGCGATTGACCGCATCTTCAGCCAATTCACCCAGCGTCGGAAATTCGTGGTTCACGGTTGCTTTGAATGATCACCCGGGACGGAACCCGGCAGTTATGGAGACAAACGGCCAACAGCAGCAAATGCCCTGCTTCCCTGTTCGGATCACCCTCCGGCAGATGCCGGGGAGTGACGGCGTCGGCAAGGCGGAATCTGACCGTATTCAGGCGGCCAGCGCCGACTTGGCCTTTTCAGCCAGAGCCGTGAAAGCCGGTTTATCATGCACTGCCATGTCTGCCAGCACCTTGCGGTCCAGGACGATGTCCGCCCGGTTCAGACCGTTCATCAGGCGGCTGTAGCTGAGGCCGTTCTCCCGCGCGGCGGCATTGATGCGCACGATCCACAACGACCGGAACTGCCGCTTGCGCTGTCTGCGGTCACGGTAGGCGTACTGACCGGCCCTGTCCACCGCCTGCTTGGCGGTTTTGAACAATTTTCTGCGGGCTCCGCTGTAACCCTTCGCCTGCTTCAGGACCTTCTGGTGCCGCGCCCGGGCCTGGACGCTACGTTTGACTCTTGGCATGACCTCCTCCTTCAGCTGTATGGAAGCATCTGTTTCACGGATGCCTGGTCGGATGCATGGATCAGGTCACCGCTTCTGAGCTGGCGCTTGCGCTTGGCAGACTTCTTCGTCAGTATGTGACGCAGATGCGACTGCGACCGCTTGAACCTGCCTGAGGCAGTACGTCTGAAGCGCTTGGCAGCGCCCCGGTTGGTTTTCAGTTTTGGCATTTCAGTTTCCAGTATTCGGCCGCACCCCGGGTGCGGGACATCATGTAATTGGCAAAGGCAGTTCTGGATTGGACTGCGATTTGCCACCTTCCGGCCCGGAACATCCCCGGCGACCCGCCAGGGCCGTTCCAGACCGAATTCGCGCCTGTTGCAATGCGGTCATCCCGTCGCCGCTGCACCAGGAGCTGCTGCCAACGAAGGCAACCTGATTCCGGACCCGCCCCGGACTAGTGCCGGCGAGGACCCATGACCATCACCATCTGGCGTCCTTCCATGGTCGGCGTATGTTCCACGACAGCGATCTCCTCGAGATCCTTCTCCACCTGCTTCAGCATCTCAAGGCCCAGTTCCTTGTGCACCATTTCGCGTCCCCGGAATCGCATGGTCACCTTGGTCTTGTTGCCTGCTTCAAGAAACTCCCTGAGCTTCTTGAGCTTCACTTCATAATCGCTGACATCCGTCCCGGGGCGGAACTTGATCTCCTTGACGGTGATCTGTTTCTGCTTCCTTCTCGCCTCGTGGCGCTGCTTGCTCTCATTGTAGAGATACTTGCCGTAATCCAGAATCCTGCATACCGGAGGGTCTGCGTTGGGCGATATCTCCACCAGATCCATTCCTTTGTTATCCGCGAGGTCGATGGCCTCTTCCAGGGAAACCACGCCGATCTGGTTGCCGTCGGTGCCAATGACCCGTACAGGATCACTGGTGATCTGTTCATTGACGCGCAGTTGCTTTTCTTTAGCTATAGCAGGTTACCTCTGTTGGTTCAAAAAATTACAGGCCAGTTCCGGATACAGCCTGAACGGGATGTACGCGGTACCGCAGGAGGCCGGGAACCGGTTAGCACCGGGCGCATCCAACGGCCGTCAATCCTCTCCCCGCGAAAGAAGTTCCGCCACCTCGCCGATGGACATACTGCCGAGGTCACTTCCGTCCCTTGCCCGAACGGCCACTTTCGCGCTATTCATTTCCCGGTCCCCCACAACAAGCAGGTACGGGACACGCTGCAGCGTGTGCTCGCGAATTTTAAAACCGATTTTTTCGTTTCTCAAGTCAGATTCAACCCTGAATTCCTGTTTTTTCAGGACTTTTTCCAGATCCCTGGCGTATTCGGCCTGGCTGTCCGTGATATTCATCACAACCGCCTGCACGGGTGCGAGCCATGCCGGGAAACGCCCCTCATGATGCTCGATCAGGATGCCGATGAAGCGTTCGAAGGAGCCAAGGATCGCCCGGTGCAGCATCACGGGGACCTGGCGCGTACCGTCCTCGGCCACGTATTCCGCACCGAGACGCCCCGGCATGGCAAAGTCGACCTGCATGGTACCGCACTGCCAGATCCGGCCGATACTGTCGCGCAGGGAGAACTCGATTTTGGGACCATAGAAGGCCCCCTCCCCGGGAAGCTCCTTCCATGGCAGGTCCTTGGCATCCATCGCCCTGGCCAGGGCATCTTCCGCCCGGCCCCAGTCCTCGTCCGTCCCGACCCGGTTTTCCGGTCTTGTGGCCAGCCGGTAGATCACATCACGGAAACCCAGGGTGTCGTACACCGCGTGGAGGAAGTCGATGAATGCCGCCACCTCGTCCTGGATCTGTTCCTCGGTGCAGAAGATATGGGCGTCGTCCTGGACGAAGCCCCTGACCCGCATCAGTCCGTGCAGGGCACCGGACAGTTCGTTGCGGTGGCAGGAACCGAACTCCGCGAATCGGAGAGGCAGGTCCCGGTAGCTCTTCAGTCCCTGGTTGAATACCTCCACGTGGCAGGGGCAGTTCATGGGTTTCAGGGCGAAGTCCCGGCCCTCGGACCGCACCGTGAACATGTCGTCTCCGAACTTGTCGGCATGACCGGAGCGCTCCCAGAGGGAATAGTCCACAACCTGGGGGGTTTTGATCTCACGATATCCGCGGCGGGACTGTTCCCGGCGGATGAACTGTTCCAGCACCCGGTACAGCGACCATCCCCGGTCATGCCAGAACACCATGCCCGGCGCCTCTTCCTGCATGTGAAAAAGCCCCAGTTGCTTGCCAATACGGCGATGGTCCCTCTTTTCCGCTTCGGCCAGCTGTTTCAGATAGACCCTGAGGGCCTTGGCGTCGGGCCAGGCCGTGCCGTAGATCCGTTGCAGCATCTTGTTGTCCGAATCCCCTCGCCAGTAGGCACCGGACACCCGCATCAGCTTGAAATGGCGGCAGAACCCCACGTTCGGCACATGCGGTCCCCGGCACATGTCGATGTATTCCTGGTGGTGGTACAGCCCCGGGTGCGCGTCACGTGCGACATCCCGCTCCAGGATCTCCTGCTTGTAGGGCTCATCCCGCATGGCAAAGGTGTCGTAGGCCTTCTGCCACGGGACATTTTCCTTGATCACCTCATACCCGGTTCCGGCAAGTTCCGTCATGCGCTGCTCGAGACGCTCGAGATCATCCTCGGTGATCCGGTGATCCAGGTCGACATCGTAGTAAAACCCGTTTTCAATGACCGGTCCGATGGCCATGCGGCTTTCCGGCCAGATCTGCTTGAGGGCATGGCCAAGAAGGTGCGCGCAGGAGTGGCGGATGATCTCCACTCCCTCGCTGTCCCGGGAAGTGACAACCGTGACGGTTGCATCTTCCCCGATGGAGTCGACAGTATCCACCAGTCCGCCGTTCACCTTGCCGGCCACGGCGGCGGCCGCCAGTCCGGGACCGATACCGGCGGCAATCTCGGCGATGGTCGTGGGGTGATCGTAAATTCGGGTGGAGCCGTCAGGAAGCGTTATTCGGGGCATGTCTCTGTGATCAGTGGCGCCCGCTACCAAAGGGCGCATGGGTATGTGAAACCAGTCAGATGGCGGTTGGAAGCTCGGGTGACTGTGGAAGTAACGGAATTTCCTTCGTTGCGGCCGGATTGAATATGGTAGGCGCGATTGGATTCGAACCAACGACCCCTACCATGTCAAGGTAGTGCTCTAACCAGCTGAGCTACGCGCCTGCCGTAGGCGGCGGAGTGTACACACAGGCGGATCGGAATACAATTGATCCTAGGCCGTGTCAGGGGCCTAGCCGCTGGCTGCAGAAAACCTTCCGAGGCTGAATTCCCCACCTCGGGAAATGCCCGCAACCGGTGGCTGCGGACGGCGGCCTAGGTCGGTTGTGTTGCCCTGCGTTCATTGATATATTCGGCGGGACGCCACTCTGTCTTGCATGGTTTACGTGGATCGGGCGGCGGAAAAGATTCTTCCGGCTTTCGTGAACAAGAACGAGAACTAACTCTTTCCAGAACTCGACAGCCGGGAAACGGGCGGAGAACGCCCTGGGTTTGAAAAGCCCCTAGGTGAATGTGCCAGGGTCGGTATATGGTACCAGTTAATCCGGTTCGGTCCTGAACGGGCCGTTGTCCGCAGGGGATTCCCTCCTGCGACATCAGAAAACCCGATCCCTGACCTTGAATGAAGCGCGTTGCTTGTCTTCACTGTATCGGCCGGTGCTTCCGGTCCTGCATCGTGACAGCGGCGGTAAAGTAAGGATCAAATGCGAAATCCTGGTTGTATTTTTGTCCGGACAGCGGCATTTCCCTTCAGGGAGTGTACGGTGCCGGCCATGTCTCAGTTATCGGCACGTGCCTGGACAGGCGCCCTGTCGAGGCGGTATTCAGTACCGTCCTCGGCGCGCATCCGGATAAGCGTTGCCCGTCCGACTGCAGTTCGGTCACGGATTCCAAACTCGTATCTGGTTCATCTCCCTGTTTCCGGGCCATCGTGTCCGGGGCAGTTCATTCCGGCCTGATTCCCAGTCTCCTCCAGACAACGGAACAGGTTAGCACACGGTGCCTGCTGTGGCGTTGATCACCGCCGCACCCACCAGGGACATTCTCCCCACTGCGTTCTCATAGATGCCGGAAACCGGTGTATTCCGATCTTCCGGTTAAACTTTATATATATCCTATAGTCAATTGAATTATAGGGTATTTTGGGTAATATTATGAAACGCATGTTATTCAATGCAACCCACCCAGAGGAACTTCGGGTTGCAATCGTAGATGGCCAGAAACTCCTGGATCTGGATATTGAATCGGCCATCCGCAGCGAAAAGAAAGGCAATATCTACAAGGCGGTGGTCACCAAGGTGGAACCGAGTCTCGAGGCTGCTTTCGTGGACTACGGCGCCGAGAAGCACGGCTTTCTCTCCTTGAAGGAAATCTACCGGGAGTACTTTCGCAACTATGACGGGCGCACGCCGATCAGCAGCGTCCGTATCGAACAGGTGATCGAGGAAGGACAGGAAATGATTGTCCAGGTCGACAAGGATGAGCGCGGGACCAAGGGCGCGGCCCTGACCACCTTCATCAGCCTGGCGGGCCGCTTCCTCGTCCTGATGCCGAACAACCCGAAGGGCGGAGGGATATCCCGCCGGATATCGGGTGATGATCGCGCGGACCTGCGGGACGCACTGGAGGGTCTGGAGGTGTCGTCCGATCATGCCCTGATTGCCAGAACAGCCGGCATCGGGCGCAGCACGGAGGAATTGCAATGGGACCTCGATTTCCTGAAAAAGCTGTGGCAATCCATCGAAAAGGCCGCCGAGACCTCCAAGGGCCCTTTCCTGATCTACCAGGAAAGCAACCTGATCGTCAGGACCATTCGGGATCATCTCAGTGCGGATATCTCGGAAATCATCATCGACGACGAGGAGATATTTGACCGTGCGCAGCGATTCATGAACCAGGTGATGCCCCATAACCTGGCCCGGCTGAAGCTCTATCACGGCAATATCCCGCTGTTTTCCCGCTACCAGATCGAAAGCCAGATCGAATCCGCGTTCACCCGCGAGGTGAACCTGCCCTCCGGGGGCTCGATCGTCATCGACCATACCGAGGCGCTGATTTCCGTGGACGTGAACTCGGCCCGGGCCACCAAGGGCGGAGACATCGAGGAAACCGCCTTCCGCACCAACCTGGAAGCGGTCGAGGAAGTGGCGCGACAGCTGCGTATCCGGGATATCGGCGGACTCGTGGTGATCGACCTGATCGACATGACCGTGGGCGAAAACCAACGTTCCGTGGAAAGCCGGCTCAAGGAAGCGCTGCGGCCGGACCGGGCCCGGGTCCAGATCGGCAAGATTTCCCGCTTCGGACTCCTGGAAATGTCCCGCCAGCGGCTCAGATCCTCCCTCAGTGACGCCAACTACCGTTCGTGCCCCCGATGCAACGGCACGGGCACCATCCGCAGCGTTGTCTCATCGTCCCTGAATCTGTTGCGCCTCATCGAGGACGAGGCTCTCAAGGAGAACACCGAAGCGATCCAGGTTGACCTCCCCCTGGACATGGCGACCTATCTGCTCAATGAAAAGCGCCACGAACTGAACCAGCTGGAGGCCAGGCTCGCTTCGAGAATCATCATCATCCCCAACGAGCGGCTGGAAAGCCCCCATTTCGAACTCCGCCGCCTGCGAAGTGAGGAACTGGACGAATTGGGAAGTACCCCGAGCTACGAGCAGAAAATCGACCGGAGCGAGCATGAACCCGGTCTTGCTGACAGCCTGAAATCGCCCAGGCAGGCAAAAGCCAGTGTCGAAATCGACAGTATCGAGCACGCCGCGCCGCCGCCGCCCTCCATCCCGGACCAGCCTGCTGTTTCCAGGGGCAGAACCGCTGCGTCACAGACCGATTCCGGCGAGCCTTCGGGATTTCTTCGCAGGATCGCCCGGTCACTCTTCGGGACCGGCTCCAAGGCGGATGCAACCGAGGCAACCGAGGCAACCAGGTCAGCCGAGAAGCCGAAGGGCCGTGAAGGCTCCCGAAAAAGACAGGGAAGCGGCCGCAAGGAGGATGGTGCCGCATCCGGCAGCCGCCGTGGGACAGGAGCCAGAAGCGGGCGCGGTGGGCGCGGCAGAGGTGGTGACGGTCAGCGTGGACCAGGTGCCCGGGCCAGAGACGACGGGAGCGGACGGAAGCAGGGTCAGGGCTCCCGCGGGCAGAAACAATCCCGGGGACAGGGGCGTGGAGACGGCCGGCGACGGGGTTCTGATGCGGACGATGGCGGCGGACAGAAAAAACCCCGCCAGGGTGGCGACGGCGGCAAACGCCAGGCCCGTCCAAGGTCCGGCGCCCGCCCGCAGCAGGACCAGCAATCCGGAAGCGAACAGCGCGGTCCCGGCAGCAGCCAGGAAAAACTGCCAAAGTCCGCCCAGGGCAACGGCAAGAGTGCAACGGGAAAACAGCCCGTCACCGACGGCAGTGCGCCGAAATCCCGGGAGGCGGCCACCCGCGTGAAAGAGCCGCAGCAGCGGCAACCGGAATCCAGATCAGTTCCAGCCGCCCAGCCGGCACCCAGGCCAGCACCCGCGAAGCCGGATTCGCTCCCGGCCGATGCGGTGAGGGAAGGTCCGGTGACGAAGCAGGGTCCGGCCCCCGGGCCGACGGAAACCCGGCGCCGGGGCGTGGAAAGCCCGCCCGGACAGGCGGGCCAGGCATCCGAGCCAAAACCGGCACCGCAGGCGCCCGCTCCGCCCAGTGACGGTAACCAGGGTACAGGATAGCCCGGACTTCCGTTCCCGGTCACAGGATGCGTCCATATCCCGGTTGACACCGGGACGGTGACCCTTCATGGGGTCCCGGATGCGGCCTGGCGGGGGAATTGGCGACCTGCCGACAGCCCCCGTGGGCTACGGCATGCGATTGGCATTCAGCGACTGGAGGGCGGGCGCTGAAACACCGCCATGGACTCGACATGCGCAGTATGGGGGAACATGTCGATGGCGCCGGCGTGGCTGAGGACATAGCCATGCCGGTGAACCAGAACTTCAGTGTCCCTGGCGAGGGTCGCGGGATTGCAGGACACGTACACGATCCTTTCGGGCATGGCCTGCCCTACCAGACCCCCGATCACTTCTAGTGCCCCGGAACGTGGAGGATCGAGGAACAGCTTGTTGAATCCCAGTTCCGCCAAGGGGGCCATCTCCCCTGAACACAGGTCCATGCTCAGGAACTCGGCGCCTTCCAGCCCGTTGGCCCGGGCATTGGCAGCTCCCCTGGCCACCAGGGATGAATCTCCTTCGACCCCCGTGACCCTGGCCCCCAGCCGGGCCATGGGCAGGGTGAAATTCCCGAGACCGCAGAAAAGGTCCAGCACATGCTCCCCCGGCGCCGGACGGAGCAGGTCCATCCCCTGGCGCACCATTGCGGCATTGACGCCGCCGTTGACCTGGATGAAGTCGGCCGGCGCGAATTCCAGTCTCACATCGTAGTCCGTCAGTGCGTACGCAAGGGGTTCGGGATCCTCCGGCCACAGCGGCCGTATGCTGTCCAGACCCGAGGGCTGCACATGCAACTGCACGGACTGTTGCTCAGCAAATGCTTTCAGCCGGTCGACATCCTCGCCGGTCAGCGGCACCAGATGCCGCAGCACGACTGCGACGGCATCGTCTCCCGCGGCGAATTCCAGTTGCGGTACCTGACGGGCGCAGTGAAGCCCGGCGATCAGCTCATGCAGCGGATCCAAAAGCACACTGAGCCGGTCATCCAGCGTGAGGCAGTGTCTCAATGAAGTCAGGTAGGAACTGCCCTGCTCACGAAACCCCACGAGGATTCCACCTTTCCCCGGCACGAACTTGCAGCCCGGCCTGGCCTTGCGACGGTAATGCCAGGTTTCTCCCGAAAGCGGCGGCAACACCGTCCCCGGGACCGCCCTGCCGATCCGTTCCAGGTTGTCCAGCAGTATCTTCTCCTTTGACTCCCGCTGCCTGTCCTCGGCAAGATGCTGGAACGTGCAGCCGCCGCAGACCCCGAAATAGGTGCAGGCCGGTTCAACGCGATGGGGCGAGACCCGCAGGATTTCCTGGAGCCGGCCGTTGAACTTGCCCCGCCGCTTTCTGCCCGCGGTGAACCGGATCGCCTCACCGGGCAGGACGCCCGGCACAAAATAGACACGCCCCCCGATCTTCACCACGCCTTCCCCGGCGTGCGTCAGGTCATCCACGTCGGCTTCCAGGATGACGGTCGAATTCTTCTTCGGGGCTGGCATCGGTATCACTTGCACGGCAGGCGGAAGGGCCACACCGGAGTATATCTTTGCAGCGACAATGATGGGCACTGATACCGGCAGTCACGTGGACAACCCCCGGCGGACAGCTATAATCATCGTCCGTGCTTACTTTTCCGGCCTGAAAGCCGCCATTCTTGCACCCGGTTGACGGGGAACGGGTGTCCGGCCCAGAAACAGGACCGCAGGAGGATACGGACAGAACGCCAGCGCCCATTCGCCTGATCCAGCGTGCGAACTGACATATTCCGGAGAGCTTCGGGCAAACGCCCGGATCAGTATTGCTCGCCGTGTTCGCATTCACGGTCATGCTTCACCGCGCAACACACTCGGGAGCAATCATGAACAATCCGGTTAACGACAAACTCATGCAGTCCATTCACCAGATGGTGACCCCCTTGCCGGGCAAGCAGCGGCTGGATTTTGTCAAGGATTACTACCGACGGATATCGGCCCAGGACTACCGTGAAGACCGGGTTCCGTTCTTCCTCCAGGCAGCGCTCCGGCACCTTGATCTGGCCAGGGACCGGAAACCGGGACAGACGCTGATCCGAATCGATAACCTGATGTCGCTGGACTCCGGTGTCCGCACCCTGGTCAGCATCGTAACGGATGACCATCCATTCCTGATCAACTCCCTCACCGTCACGCTCAATCACCTGGGCTACCGGATCGAACGAACGAACCACCCGCTGTTCCAGGTACAGCGCAATCCCAAGCACCGGATTCACTCGATCGAACGCTATCGCAGCGGCGAGTTCTCCCGCAGCCGTTCCGACCGGACCATCCTGGAGACATTCATCCAGTTCGACGTGGATCCGGTGGAGGAGTCGGCGCATCCCGTCCTCGTCGATGCACTCAACAAAACAGTTGCCAATATCGAGGTGGTCACGGGAGACTGGAGTTACATGCGGGACGCGACATTGTCCCTGGCGGACCGGGTGGAGCAATCGCTGCAGGGCCCTGCGTTCGCGGAATACGGCGCCCTCTTCCGCTGGATGGCGGAAGACCACTTTGCATTCATCGGCTATTGCGAACTGGAAACCTCCGGGCAGCGGGGAAATTACCGTGTCAACGAGGATTCCCTGACCGGCATACTCCGTGCCGCCCACCTGTCGGGAAACGATGTCATGGAGATCCTCCCGCCCATCATGCTGAGCAAGACCTCGCCGGTGATCTTCACCAAGTCCCGTCAGCGCCTTTTCATTCACCGCGCCAACTACCTCGACTGCATCCTCGTGGACCATGGCTTCGGCCAACCTGCGGGCTCCCGCAAGAGGCGGGTCATCAGCTGCATTCTGGGATTCCTGGCCGGTTCCACCGCCACCATGGCCGTGGCAATGATTCCCCACCTGCGAAGCAAGGCCGCGTTCATTCTCTCCGAGAGCAGCCTGCGCAAGGGCAGCTTCGCCTACAAGGAATTGCGCACCATCCTGGAGACACTGCCCCGGGAAATGCTGTTCCAGATGGAAACCCGTGCGCTGTACGGCCTTTGCATGACACTCCTGAACCAGCAGGAACGCCACCGCACAAGGCTGCACCTGCACCGCAACGTCTGTCAGCACTATTTCACCTGCCTGATATATGTGCCCCGGGACCTGTTTCATACCAGGCTCCGCCAGCGCATCCTGGAGTATCTGGAAGAGCGTCTCCACGCCCGGGAAATCACCTTCAACGTGTATTTTTCCGAGTCCATTCTCGTGCGGGTCCAATATACCGTGCACTGCGATGCCAATTTCGAACCGGACATCACGCAGCAGGAACTGGAGCAGGACGTGCAGACCATGGCCAGGGACTGGAACGAGAACCTGTTTGTCACCGCGCAGGAATACCACACCCTCGACGAGGCCCGCGCATTGCTGAACCGGTGGCGGGATGGCTTCCCTGCGAGCTATCAGGAGAATTTCGACCTCGAAACCGCGCTCACCGACATTGCCTGCCTCCCTGCGGAATCACCCGAGGCAGGCCCGACCATCAACCAGAAACTCCTGGTATCCGAAGATGTCCCGTCCACGGCACACTTCAAGATCTATTCCAGCGGCAACACGATTCCGCTGTCCGATGCACTGCCCATCCTGGAAAGCATGGGTATCCGGATACTGGGAGAACACCCCTACCGGATCCGGAATGCCGACGGGGCGGTATTCTGGATCCAGGATTTCGAAATCGTGCACAAGGACGGCCTGCCGTTTGCGGGTTCCGCCACGGGTCTGTTCGAAGCCACGTTTGCTGCCGTCTGGCACGGACAGGCGGAAAATGACGGCTTCAACCAACTGGTTCTTGCCACGGGCTTTGACTGGAGGCTGGTCAGCGCGTTCCGTGCCTATTTCCGCTACCTGAGGCAGATCAAGCTGCGCTACAGCGAGAACTACATCATCGAGGCGCTGATGCACAACACGGACCTTGTCCGGGAAATCGGCGACCTGTTCTTCATTCTGTTCGAACCCGAGCGCAAGCAGCGCCCGTTCAAGAGTATCAGCAAGCGGATCGTCGAAAAGCTCGATGCCGTGCAGACCCTGGATGAAGAACGCATCATCCGCGCCCTGCTCGACGTGATTCGGGCCACGCTGCGCACCAGCTATTTCCAGACCCCGGGAGGCACGCACAGGCCCTATATCGCCTTCAAGCTCGATTCGAGATCCATACCCCGAATTCCGGAACCTGCGCCAATGTTCGAGATTTTCCTGTACTCCCCGCGGGTCGAGGGCGTGCATCTCCGGGGCGGCGAGGTGGCTCGGGGAGGCCTCAGGTGGTCCGAGCGGCCCGAGGATTTCCGCACCGAGGTTCTCGGCCTGGTCAAGGCGCAGCGGGTAAAGAACGCGGTCATCGTGCCGGTGGGCTCCAAGGGTGGATTCGTCGCCAAGCAGCTGCCCGCCGCCGGAGACCGTGAACAGGTCCAGGCCGAGGTGATCGCCAGTTACCGGGATTTCATCAGCGGACTGCTGGATCTGACAGATAACCTGGTCGATGGCGCCATTGTGCCGCCGGAGAACGTGATTCGCAGGGACCGTGACGACCCCTACCTGGTGGTCGCGGCGGACAAGGGAACCGCCACCTTCTCGGATATCGCCAACGGCATCGCGATCGATCACGGGTTCTGGCTCGGGGACGCCTTCGCTTCCGGCGGTTCCGACGGTTACGACCACAAGAAGATGGGGATTACCGCAAGGGGTGCCTGGGAATCCGTCAAGCGGAATTTCCGCGAACTCGGCAAGGACATCCAGAACGAGGAATTCACCGTGGTCGGTATCGGGGACATGAGCGGGGACGTGTTCGGCAACGGGATGCTGCTGTCTCCCCACATCCGCCTGGTTGCCGCCTTCAATCACCTGCACATCTTCATTGATCCCGAACCGGATGCCGCCCGGAGCTACAAGGAGCGCATGCGGCTTTTCGGACTGCCCCGCTCCAGTTGGGCGGATTACAATGAAAAACTGATTTCAGCGGGCGGGGGGATCTACCCGCGGACCGCGAAGTCCATCAAGCTGTCCCCCCAGGCAAAGAAGGCGCTCTCCGCGGAAAGGGATTCCTATACCCCCAATGAACTCATCCATGCCATTCTCAAGGCGGAAGTCGACCTTTTGTGGAACGGCGGTATCGGCACGTACGTGAAGGCATCCACGGAAACCCACCAGGACGCCCAGGACCGGTCGAACGATTCCCTCAGGGCCAATGCCGACGAACTGCGCGTCAGGGTGGTGGGAGAAGGAGGCAACCTGGGGATGACCCAGGAGGCTCGCATCGAGTACAACCAGAATGGCGGACTCTGTTATACCGATGCCATCGACAATTCCGCCGGTGTGGATACCTCCGATCATGAGGTCAACATCAAGATCCTGCTCAACGCCGCCGTCCAGGCGGGAACACTGACTCCCCGGACAAGGAAGAGCCTGCTGGCGAGGATGGAATCCGAGGTGGGATCCCTTGTCCTGAACAACAACTACATCCAGACCCAGACCCTGAGCGTCGAAAGCAGTTACGGCGGGGAGGTGATCGCCCAGCAGGCACGCCTGATCCAGTTGCTTGAAAACAAGGAACTGCTGAACCGGGCCCTCGAGTTCCTGCCGGACAACGAGGAACTGCGGCTGCGACAGGAGGCCGGCCAGGGCCTCACCCGGGCAGAACTCGCGGTGGTCCTCTCCTACGGCAAGATGGATCTTTACCAAAGCCTGCTGCTCTCCGATGTCCCGGATGATCCCTATCTGTACCGTGAGATCGAGGCGTACTTTCCGCGGGTGCTGCTGAAGAAGTACCGGGCGCAGATGGAAACCCACCGTCTCAGGCGCGAAATCATTGCCACGCAACTGACCAACGACATGGTCGGAAAACTGGGCGCGGGATTTCATCTGCGTGTCTCCGAACTGACGGGCGCATCCGTACCGGATGTCACCCGGGCCTTCGTGGTCTCGCGGGATGTCTTCCGTCTCGACCAGCGGCAACAGTGGATCCAGGACATGGACAACCGGGTGGCCACCGATCTGCAGTACCGCCTCCTGCGGGATATCGCCTACAACAGCGAGGCCGCCATCGTGTGGCTGCTGCGCAACCGCCCCGGCTGCGCCGATCTTGGCAGCATTGTCCTGGAATTCCGCGCCGGCCTGGACAAGCTGGAAACGGCCCTGGCTTCGCCGGGCGACTACAGCGCGCCTGCCTACGGCGAGGACCTCCGCACGGCGATCACCGCGGGCGGACTGGACAGGAAAGCCACCCATGCACTGCTCTCGATTCCGGCGGAATCCAGGGCGCTGGACATCATCGACATCGCGAACACCACGGGCCAACCGATGCCGCTTGTCAGCGAAGTCTACCTGCACTGCATGCAGCAACTGCACCTGCAATGGGTGCGTGAGGCGGTGGACGGGTTGCCGGCGAGCAGCGACTGGAACCAACGCGCCCGGTTCAGCCTGGCGGAGAACCTGCGCACGTCCCATACCCGGGTGGTCCGGGAAATTCTCGGGGCATCCAAGGACAAGTCCGCATCCGCCCGCATCGATGCATGGGCAAGGAAACGAGAACAGCCGCTGCACCATGTCTCGGACATGCTGCATCGCCTGCAGCAGGAGAGCCGGGTGGATTTCGCCATGCTGTCGGTGCTGGTCAGCGAACTGTCAAACCTGTAGGGTCCGTACATGGGATCTTCCGAAGGGCGCCGCAGGGGCGGCCGCATGCATACCCGCATCGTGCACGAGGGCAACGATCCGGCCTCCCTGGGCGGCATGGTGAATCCGCCGGTCTATCACGGTTCCACCGTGGTGTTCCCCACCCTGGCCGCGCTGGAAAAGTCCCGCATCGATCATGAACTCAAGGACCGCGTGGTCTACGGACGCCTCGGCAGCCGTTCCACCTTTGCCCTGGAAAACGCCGTGGCGGACCTGGAGGGCGGTTTCGGCGCCCTGTCGGTGTCTTCCGGCCTGGCCGCGGTCACCACGACGATCCTCGCTTTCTCCGGTGCGGGCGACCACGTTCTCGTGGCGGACACCGTCTATGGCCCGACCCGGAAATTCTGCGATTCGTTCCTTACCCGCATGGGCGTGACCGTCGAATACTATGATCCGCTCATCGGCGCCGGCATCGCCTCGCGGTTCCGCGGCAACACCAGTCTCGTGTTCATGGAATCTCCCGGATCCATCACCTTCGAGGTTCAGGATGCTCCGGCCATCGCCGATGCCGCCCGTTCCCGGGGCATCATCACGGCGCTCGACAACAGCTGGGCAACACCGCTCTATTTCCGTCCGCTTGAGCATGGCGTGAACGTTTCCGTGATTGCGGCCACCAAGTACATCGTCGGTCATTCCGATGCAACCCTGGGGCTGGCTGTCTGCGACACGGAAGAGAATTTCTACCGGGTCAAGCAGTCCCGTGACCTTGTCGGCCAAAGCCTTGCACCGGACGATGTCTACCTGGGACTGCGCGGGTTGCGCACCCTCGGCGTACGGGTGGAAAAGCACCAGCAACAGGCCCTAGAGCTTGCGCACTACCTGTCCGGCCGCCAGGAGGTGCTGGCGGTTTTTCATCCGGCGTTTCCGGACTGTCCCGGGCACGAGGTCTGGCTGCGGGATTTCTCCGGTTCCACCGGCCTTTTTTCCGTCCTGCTGAAGCCGGGTTCGCATGATTCCCTGCGCGCCATGCTGGACGGCATGCGGGTCTTTTCCATGGGATACAGCTGGGGCGGGTACGAAAGCCTGATCGTGCCCCAGTACCCGCAATCCAGCCGCAGCGCATGCCCCTGGAACCGGGAGGGCCAGATCATCCGGCTGCATGCCGGACTGGAGGATATCCAGGACCTGCTTGAGGACCTGGAAGCAGCGCTCGAACGCTACTCGGCCTGATTTACTGGAAACAGCTTGTGATGCTCCTGATGAAACACGGCATCGGCGTCCATCGCTCGACGCCTTACTTGTTTGAACTCAATGATGAATTCTGATCCCTGGTCAGGAGATTGACACCCATGACCAGCACCCGGCAAGCATCTATACGTTATTTTGAACCAGTGCATGGTATGGATCTTCTATACAACTGCTATAACCCGACGCTACGCTGGATATTGCATGGATTCGAGGAGAATTTCGAAAAGAAATTGCGTACACTGAAGAAAAACTGGAACCAGAACATTCGGGACTTTTATCGGGACAAATTGAGCCTGAATACTCGCAAAACCCCACTCCGGGTTATCTGGCGGCTGGATGACAACGGAGATTTCATCCGCACCATCGAAGAAGAGTATCCGGACCTAGATTTTGCAGAATTGGCTGCCCTGCGGCGCTACCTCGACGAAGCCAAGCGGGTTGACGAATATTTTGACGACGACATGGCCGCCAGGAATGCCCTGGACAATAGCCGGCTCTATGCCGAGTCAAGACTGAATACCTACAATCAAGAGGAAATCGTCAAAACATTATTCCAGTCCTTTCGGCGAAAACCAGATGCCGACATCTTCGGAAAATATTATCTGAAAACCCACGCCATCGAGGTCTACATCGTGCCCTGTATCGTCTTTTCGATGCTGATTGAAGAGGACTTCCTGGATATGGCTATAGGCACCATGGCACATGAACTTGCCCACGGTTTTCATCACGTTGGTGCCGACAAGGATGGACACACTTGGGAGAAGTTTTGGGAGGTAGAGCCTGCACTAGTGGAGGGGCTGGCGGAGTTTTATACCCGTGAATACGCCCGCAGCATAGAGAGTTCCAGACCGCAAGTACTGCGGGCATTCGACAAGACCTCAGCCTTCCTGCCCCCATGCTACAGACGCTATGAACAGTGGGGAGGCGGGCATGGACTAGAAACCGTATACCAAGCATTCATCGAAGCCCGTCGAAGTGGCGTCAGAACATTCGATGGTTTCGAACGGAGCCTGAATGAGGCGGGCCAAAGACTGCGCGACGGACAAGGACATGAAGGGCATTATTTGTAGACGGGCCTGGCTGACTTCCGATGGCTTGTCTCGGGCCGTGCTGCTCAATTAACATCGCCCGGTTATCTGCTGATTCCCCATCCCCATGGAACCGGAGTTCCCCAAGCTCGACGCATCCCTCCTGCAACCCGGCACCCCGGAGTCGATCCCGGTTCCGGCAGGACAGTTCTGGGTGTTTGCCTACGGTTCGCTGATGTGGGACCCGGGATTCGAGTACCGGGAGGCGATCGCCGCAACCCTGAAAGGCTATCATCGGCGGCTTTGCCTGTGGTCGGTCCGCTACCGCGGAACCGAGGACCGTCCGGGGCTGGTCCTGGGACTGGACCGGGGCGGCTCATGCCGGGGGTACGCCTATCATGTCGACGGCACCCTGACCGCTTCCGTCGTGGAATACCTCTGTGACCGCGAAATGCTGATCGGTTCCTACGATCCGAGGCTCGTTCCGCTGACCCTGGAGGACGGGCGCAGGGTCACCGCCCTGACATTCGTCTCCAAGCCCGATCATCCCCACTTTGCGGCCAGGCTGACCCTTGAACAGACCGTATCCGTGGTGCAGGGAGCCAGGGGCGCACGTGGCTGCAACCGCTCGTATGTCATCAATACTGTCTCGCGCATGGATCATCTCAACATCAGCAACACCGAACTGCACCGCGTGGCGAGGCGACTAGAAAGCACCGACAACCCGGCAAACCCCTGATACACCCACGAAAAAATGAGCGCAGAAACTTTATTCAGCAAGATCGTCAACCGGGAAATTCCGGCGGAAATCCTGTACCAGGACGACCGGGTCACCGCATTCCGGGACATCCACCCTCAGGCCCCCACGCATATTCTCATCGTTCCCAACAAGATCATCCCCACGGTGAACGATGTAAGTGAAGAGGATGAGGCGGTTCTCGGACATCTGTTTGTCGTCGCCAGGCGCCTTGCGGAAGAAGAGGGCGTCGACGAGGACGGTTACCGATTGCTCGTCAACTGCGGCAGAAACGCCAACCAGGAGATCTACCACCTCCACATGCACCTGCTGGGAGGGCGCCAGCTCGGCCCGATGTTAAGCCGCCCGCGCCCATAGGCCATGTCGGCCCCATGGCGCCTCAGCGCGCGGGAGGTGGTCGCCCTGCTGACCCGGGGTGCAGTGAGCCCGATGGAGCTGCTGGACGACATCGAATCGCGTTGCGCCTCCGTGAACGGCCCGCTCAATGCCTTGCCCACGTTCTGCTTCGACAGGGCCCGGGATCATGCGCGCCGGCTGGACGGAACCGACCCATCCGGACGCGGCCCGCTGTCCGGACTGCCTGTGACCATCAAGGACCTGACGGAAGTCGCCGGCGTGAGGACAACCTACGGCAGCGCCATCTACCGGGATCATGTGCCGGCGGCTTCCGACAGGCTGGTCGAGCGCATCGAAAGCCGCGGCGGCATCGTGTACGCGAAGTCCAACACCCCTGAATTCGGTACGGGCGGGATCACCTTCAACGACGTATTCGGCCTGACCCGCAGCCCGCGCAACCTGGCATGCGCTTCCGGCGGGTCTTCCGGCGGGGCGGCGGCCGCCCTCGCCTCCGGCTGCGCGTGGCTGTCCCAGGGTTCCGACATGGCTGGTTCCTTGCGCACGCCGGCGGCCTTCTGCGGCGTCACCAGCCTGCGCCCGTCGCCGGGACGCATCAGCGCCGACTCCCCCCTGCTGCCGTTCGACCCGCTCGGCCAGAATGGACCCATGGCAAGGGACATCGATGATCTTGCGCTGTTCGCGGGCGTACTGTTCGATGAATCCCCCGGAGAACTTGCCCTGCAGGACGACACATCCGCCAGGCCGGATCGGGTTGCCGTCAGCCACGATCTCGGCATTACCCAGGTCAGCGATGAAATCCTGTCGGTGCTGGATGGATTCGCGGACACGCTTTCCCGGGAGGGGTGCCGCATTACCAGGGCCCATCCGCCCCTGGACCGTGTGCATGAATCGTTTGACGCCCTGCGTGCGCATGTCTATGCGGTTTCGTATGAAGGCACCCTTGCCGACCATCCCGATGTCATGAAGCCGGAAGTGGAGTGGAACATCCGAAGCGGCATGGAACTGGACACGGAACGGCTGCGCCAGGCCCAAAGACAACAGGGTGGTATTGTCGAGGCCGCGGCACGGTTCATGCAGGATCATGACCTCCTGATCTGCCCGGCCACCAGTCTCCTGTCGGTGCCCGCCGAGACCCGCTACCCGGGGCATGACGCCGGGATCCCGATTCCTGAATACTACCGCTGGCTGGCCATTGCCTATGCCACGACGATGACCGCATTGCCGGTCGTGACGATCCCCGTCGCCCTCGCAGAAGACGGGATGCCCGTTGCAGTGCAGCTGGTGGGCAGACCCGCGGGCGAAGTCAGGCTGATCCAGAACGCCCGGTGGATCAAGCGCCTCCTTTCCTGGGATCCCCGCCCGGTTGATCCCCGTTGACGACCAGGCAGGCCAGGGACAATCGCGCCCCCTGCCCGTACCGGCCCGATCCGGAAAGGGAGCCCTGACGGGTTCCGCATGTCAGGTGCGGGGCTTCGCCCGCCGGCGCCCTCCCCGCGCTCCTACGCAGATAACGGGACTGCCCCCGGCCGGACATCCGGGCCATCAAGGCCCTGTACGGGTGGCCGGCAGGCAACCTGCGGGCGCCGTGTCCGGAGCATCTTCCCAGCCTCGTCCGCCCTGCCCTGGCGCACCAGGGTAAGCGCCAGGAAGAATTCGATCAGGTCCCGCTGCGCACGGCTGCCGCCCAGCCGCTCGTGATCCGGGAGGATTTCCGTGAGTTCGGCAGTGGCGGCCGGCCAGTCCCCTGTATTCATTGCCTCGAACGCACGCGCCAGCGTACCCACATGACCGGCAGCAGTCCCGGCCGTGCTGCCGGTGATTGACGCCACCATTTCACAGTCCCCCGCCCTGGCGTGCGCCAGCACCGCATGCGCATCCACAAAGGATATTCCGCTTGTCGGGAAGTGTGTCTGCGCGTATTCGGCAAGCCCGTCCCACAGGTCCCGCTGCACGGAAATCCCGGCGATTTCCGCCCGGAACAGCAGTGAGACGCCATCGGTCAGCACGTTGATGGGCGGCCCGATCGCATGGTCAGGAGCGATCTCCGTCTGCCAGATTTCCCACATGCGGTCCGGCCATCCGAGCTGCAGCGCCCAGAGCGCCATGTGCCAGTTCAGATGACAGTGCAGCGGCCCGGGACTGTCGCAATCGTCGATCCAGGTTGCGAGATACTCGAATCCCTCCCGGTGCCGGCCGGATTCGTAGAGGAGGTGGGCATGATAGTGCGCCCCGGTAGCGCTCCCGGGGTGGATCGCCAGTGATCTTTCGATATCCTTTCCTCCCGGCTCGAGCCGGCCGGCCTCGACCCGGGCGAATCCGTGCTGTCCCAGAAACCACCAGTCATCGGGAAAATGGGGCGACAGCGCGTCACACCACGCCAAGTGTTCCGCCTCCCGCCCGGGACGGCCGCTGAACCCGATCAGGCCGAACACGCCGGTCGTGGGCTGAACGACGAGGGCATCCCGGGGATATTCTTGCACATGGTCCCTGATGGCCTTCCAGGCGGCCTGGCTGTCCCCATCGAGAAGCAGGCCCAGGCAATGTATCTGGCTTCGTTCCTGGCTGGAACAGTTCCGGGCCAGGCGCCTTGCCCGGGACAGCGGTGTGGCGGTGTCGCCTCCCTGCCCCATGATGCGGCGGCTGCGGGCCAGGGCTAGGTGCGCCAGTGCGAACCCCTCGTCCGCCGATACCGCCCTTGCAAAGGATTCCTCCGCCCCGTCCGCAGAAGCCAGCAATTGATCCAGCCCGGCCTGGTAGGCCAGCCTGGCGTCGGCGGAGGCGCTGCCGAGGGGGTTGCCGTAGCGGTCCGACTCCATCGGGACTGGATGCTCAGGATTCCAGATCCGTGATGAGAACCGAGGCCCAGGCGGCAATCCCCTCCTCGCGGCCGCAGAAACCAAGCCCCTCGGTGGTGGTGGCCTTGATATTGACGGCACTGATGTCGATTCCGAGATCCTCCGCGATGACTCCGCGCATGGCGCCGATGTGCGGCGCCATCCTCGGCCTTTCGGCCACGATGGTCGCGTCCAGGTTCTGCACCCGCCAACCTTCGTCCCTGAGCAGTTCGGCCGTGCGGGTCAGGAAGCGGCGGCTGTCGGCTCCACGCCAGGCTTCCTCCGAGGGCGGGAAATGATGGCCGATATCGCCCTGGGCGGCCGCGCCCAGGAGGGCGTCGCATATCGCATGCAGCAGGACGTCCGCGTCGGAATGGCCATCAAGGCCCTTCTCCCATGGAATCCGGACCCCGCCGATGATCAGCGGCCGACCCGGAACCAGGCGGTGCACGTCATATCCATTGCCGATCCGGAATTTCATGATCGCAGCAGGTGCCGGGCAAGTTCGAGGTCGGAGGGCGAAGTGATCTTGATGTTGCCGGGAGACCCGGGGACCAGTTGTACCTGGTGGCCAGAGCGTTCCATGGCCATGGACTCGTCCGTGACAGCGGCCCGGTCGTCCAGTGCATCCCGCAGTGCCGAACTGAGCGGCCCCAGGCGAAAGCACTGGGGTGTCAGGGCGCGCCAGAGACGCTCCCGCCGTTCGGTTTCGATGACCATTCCATCCCCGTCGGACCGTTTGACCGTGTCCACCATAGCAGCAGCGAGGATGCCGCCGCAATCCCGTTCCCGACAAGCCCGCAACAGGCGCTCGACATCCTCCTGTTCCACCAGCGGCCTTGCGGCATCGTGCACCATGACCCAGTCCGCGGCATCCGCGCCGAGGGTCGACTGCAGGTGGTCAAGGCCGTTGAGCACCGTCTCCGCCCTGGTTTCCCCGCCTTCGAAGGCGTGTACGTTTTCTAGACCGGCCATGGCGGATTCCCGCCAGTGGACATCACCTGGGGAAAGCCCCACGACGATACCGCGGAGGTCCGGGATGCGGCGGAACACGCGGAGCACGTGCGCCAGCACCGGTTCCCCGCCAAGGTCGAGGTACTGTTTCGGAATTTCGGCCCGCATCCGGCTGCCGGACCCGGCTGCGGGGATGACACACCACAGGTTTTCTGGTTGGTTGGACACGGGGACACAGTTACAATTCGCGCCCCGATTTTATGCCATCTGCCCGCCTTTCCGAATGCCGACCACGCTTCTGAATCCCCCGCTGCCCGGAGATGCCGGATCGGTCGGCTGGAGCAGTCTGCACGGAGCGGCCTTCGGACTTGCCGTCGCCGAGGCCTGTACCGCCCATGAAGGGCTCCTCCTCGTGGTGATGGATGACCCGAGGCAGTTGCACCTGCTCGAGAGGGAAATCCGGTTTTTTCTCGGAACCGGCGACACGGAAGTGCCGGTGGTTCATTTTCCGAGTTGGGAATGTCTTCCCTATGACGTGTTCTCCCCCCACCAGGACATCATCTCGGAACGGTTGCGGCTGCTGGCAAGGCTTTCGGGAATGGGCCGCGGCGTCCTGCTGACCAGCAGCGAAAACCTCATGCAGCGCCTGCCGCCCGTGGACTATGTCCTGGGTCACAGTTTTTCGGTGCAAGTCGGTGACAGGCTTGACATGGACGCACTCCGGGACCGCCTCGCCAACGCCCACTATTTCAGTGTCAGCCAGGTGGTCTCGCCGGGGGAGTTCGCGGTCCGGGGAGGCATTGTCGATGTCTTTCCGACGGGCTCGGAATCCCCCTTCCGGATCGACCTGTTCGACGACGAGGTGGAATCCATCCGGTATTTCGATCCCGATTCGCAGCGCTCCTCGGAACGGACCGGCAGCATCGAGCTCCTGCCGGCCCGGGAGTTTCCGATGACGGATGAAGGGATCCAGACGTTCCGCCGAGCCTTCCGGCGCGCCATTGAAGGCGATCCCAGAAAGCAGCGAGTCTATGCCGAGGTCAGCGAAGGCAATACACCGCCCGGCATCGAATTCTTCTTTCCGCTCTTTTTCGACCATACCGCCACCCTGTACGACTACCTGCCGGAGAACTGTCTGTGTGTGCATGAGCAGGGACTGGAAAATACCGCGCAGACCCGGTGGGCGGAGATCAACGACCGGTATGAGAACGCCGGCTATGATCCGGAACGCAAACTGCTGCCCCCGGAGATGCTGTACCTGAATCCCGACCAGTTCAGGGAACGCCATACCGGCTATCCGAGGGTGGAGCATCACCCCGGAAACTCGCGCCGGGCGGACTGGTCGGCCCGGACCCGGCCGGGGAAGGAACTCCCGGTCAACCCGCGTCACGCCTCGCCCTACGGCATCTTCCTGGATCACCTGGAGACCTCGAAGGACCGCATCCTGATTGTCACCGAGACCGCCGGCCGCCGTGAGGCCATGGAGGCCATGCTGATGAACCATGACCTCCTGGCCGCCAACTGCACGGACTTCATGTCCTTCCTGCAGGCGGCTGACACGCCCTGTATCTGCATCGCCGACCTGGAGCGCGGCCTCCACCTCCCGGGAATGGGCATCCAGGTGATCACCGAGAATCAGCTCTACGGGGAACGCGTTCACCAGCGCCGCCGCCGGGGAAGAAACCGCGTCCAGGACCCCGCAACCATCATCCGCTCACTGTCCGAGCTGGCCGAGGGCGATCCCGTGGTGCATATCGAGCACGGGGTCGGGCGCTACCGGGGGCTGAGGTCGCTGGACATCTACGGGGAGGAAACCGAATTCCTGGTCGTCGAGTATCTGAACAACGATCGGCTCTACGTCCCGGTTCTCTCCCTGAACCTGATTTCGCGGTATGTGGGCGGCACTCCGGAATCGGCACCCCTGCACCGGCTCGGCAGCGACCAGTGGGAAAAGGCCAAGAAAAGGGCCCGGGAAAAGGCGTACGATGTCGCCGCGGAACTGCTGGAAGTCGAAGCGCTCAGGCAGGCCAGACAGGGCTCCGCCATGCCGGTGGACGCGGAGGATTTCTCAGCCTTCACCAGCAGGTTTCCGTTCGAGGAAACCCTGGACCAGTCCCGTTCCATCGAGGAGGTTCTGGCGGACCTGGCATCGACCGAACCCATGGACCGGCTCGTGTGCGGAGACGTGGGGTTCGGCAAGACCGAGGTGGCCCTCCGGGCTTCGTACGTGGCGGTGCAGAACCGAAAACAGGTGGCGGTACTGGTACCCACCACCCTGCTGGCGCAGCAGCATTACCAGACCTTCATCGACCGTTTTGCCGACCTGCCGGTCTCGGTGGAGCTGTTGTCCCGGTTTCGCGGAAAAAAGGAGCAGGAGCGGATCATCGCGTCCATGAAAACCGGACAGCCCGATATCGTGATCGGCACCCACCGGCTGCTGCAGCAGGACATCGGCTTTCGCGACCTCGGCCTCCTGATCATCGACGAGGAGCAGCGATTCGGGGTGCGCCAGAAGGAAAGGATCAAGCACCTGAGAAGCCAGGTGGACATTCTCACCCTCACCGCAACCCCCATTCCACGCACGCTCAATATCGCGCTGTCCAGCCTGCGCAAGATCTCCATCATCGCAACGCCGCCGACGTCACGCCTGTCCATCAAGACATTCGTGCGTGAATGGAACCGGGGACTGATCCGGGAAGCCTGCCTGCGGGAAATCCGACGGGGCGGCCAGGTCTACTTCCTCCACAACGAGGTGCGCACCATGGAGCGTATCGTGGAGGAGTTGAGGGAACTCATTCCAGAGGCGGAAATCGATTTCGGTCACGGCCAATTGGGGGAACTGAAACTCGAACGGGTGATGCGCGATTTCTATCACCAGCGCTTCAACGTGCTGGTCACCAGCACCATCATCGAAAGCGGTATCGACATACCCACTGCCAATACCATCATCATCAACCGCGCGGACCGGTTCGGCCTGGCCCAGTTGCACCAGCTTCGGGGCCGAGTGGGCCGATCCCACCACCAGGCCTTTGCCTATCTCCTGGTTCCTGACCTTAAATTGATTACAAACGACGCAAGAAAACGTCTAGAAGCAATTGATTCGATGGAAGATCTTGGAGCCGGGTTTGCCCTGGCGTCACATGATCTGGAAATTCGGGGTGCCGGAGAGCTCCTGGGGGAAACCCAGTCCGGCAGCATTGATGACGTGGGATTCAACCTGTACAGCGAATACCTTTCACAGGCGGTCAGTTCCATCCGGGACAAACAGATTCCGGATCACATGGCGCTCCCGGAGTCCTCCAGCACGGTGGAACTGCATGTGCCCGCCCTGTTTCCTGAAAGCTACCTCGGTAATACCCACTCCAGGCTTGTCCTTTACAAGCGTATTGCCAACGCAGTCACCCTGGAGGAACTGGAGGAGATCCAGATCGAGACCATTGACCGTTTCGGGCTGTTGCCGGATGCCGGCAAGAACCTGTTCCGGCTGACCGCCATGCGCCTGCAGGCGGAACAGATCGGAATCCGCAAGATGGATATCGGCGCGCAAGGCGGTCTGATCGAGTTTCACGAGCGGATCAACGTGGACCCGTCGGTGATCCTGACCCTGGTCCATGACGACCCCGCCCACCATCAGCTCGGGGGACCGGGTTCCTTGCGACTGAAAGGTGAAATGGAGGATCCGGAAATCAGGTTAAGGATCTGCGAGAAGCTTCTGGACTCGCTGGCGGCTAACATATCGCATGAAACGTAGACCGGCAGGCGGTGGAAGCAATTTCCGAATTCATTCCGAACTCTGCCGAGGCCACGGGGATGCCGCACTGCCCGCCATGATTATTTATGCCGCGGCCCCGGGAGACCGGCAGCCTGATATCGATTCAGGGCGGATCGTCAACGACCGGTACCAGGTTCGAAGCAGCCGCTTCATGGTGCTATGCTACCGGTCCCTGCAACAGGATCATCTGCGCATCGGATACATGTCAACTCCCGCAATACCGAACCTGGCCGGCAACCGTACACTGCGGCTGCTGATTCTCTGCCTGGGCATCATGGCAGCATCCACCGCACAGGCACGGGACTACGCCGTGGAGATACTGGTATTCGAGCGAACCGAAGTATCCGAGGAAGTCGAGGAACAATGGAATCCGGGCTCCAACAGCCAACTGACCAATCTCGAGAAGCTACAGTCGCTGGTCGACCGGGTGGATGACCACCCGATCGAGGCAGGGATTGCACATTTGGCCGGACACCAGTCGAAGCTGCTGAGTTCAGGATACCGGGTTCTCCATGCCGCCCGTTGGCAACAGCCTTCCGAGGTCTACCAGAACGCGCCGGTGGTGCCTGTGGGCACACTGGACACCCGCATCCGGGGCGCCGTTCGGGTGTACAGGACATCCCTGATATTCGTGGACATTGCGCTTGGCCTGACCGATAGTCTTCTGGACCCCGATTTGCCCCTGTATTTCATCAACGAGAAGCGGCGCGTGAAGTTCAAGGAAGTGCACTATTTCGACCACCCCAGGTTCGGTGCCCTGGTGACCGTGTGGCCGGTGGAGGGATAGCCGCATGGCTACGGTTTCACTGCTGAACTACGACGAAGCCCCGGAGGAAGTCAGAAAGGTATTCGACGAAATCAAGGCAGCCCGGGATATTCCTGATGTCAACAATTTCTGGAAAGCACTTGCACACGACCCCGTGACCCTCCGACGTGTCTGGAACAGCCTGTCGCAGGTCATGAAGCCCGGCGCCCTTGACCCGCTCACCAAGGAGATGCTGTATATCGCCGTCTCCATTGCCAACAACTGCGAATACTGCATCCATTCGCATACCGCCGCCGCCCGAGCCAGGGGCATGACCGAGACCCAATATGCGGAACTCCTCGCTGTCGTGGGCATGGCGTCCCAGACCAACGCACTGGTGACGGGCATGAAAGTCCCTGTCGACGAGGATTTTCTGGTCGCACCAGACACTGCCGATCCGTAGCCGGGATCAGCTTCCCCAAATGGGCGGACCAGGCCGGTATCCCTGGTCTAACAGTACTGCAATATGGCAATTCCGCGGAGGGCGCCGAGTTCCATATGCAGCCGGATCTGATCCATTGTGATGGGCCCGTCGCCCCTTCCCGCGGCGGGATTCACCACGATGGCGATGGCCGCGTAGTCGATCCCCGCCTCCCGGGCAAGTCCGGCCTCGGGCATTCCGGTCATGCCGACAATATCCCCGCCATCCCTTTCAAGGCGGTCGATTTCCGCCGCCGTCTCAAGCCGCGGACCTTGGGTGGCCGCATAGGTTCCCGAGGCATGAACCTCGACGCCGGCCCGCTTCGCCGCCCGGATGATCTGCGAGCGCAGTGCCGGGGAATACGGGTGGGTGAAGTCCACGTGATCCAGGAAATCCCCCGTCCCGTCATGAAAAGTGTGCTCCCTGCCCCAGGTGTAGTCGATGATCTGGTCGGGAATGACCACATCACCGGGAAGCATGGCCGCCCCGATCCCCCCCACCGCGCTGAAGGCGATGATCCGCTGCGCCCCCGCTGATTTCAGCGCATGGATATTGGCGCGGTAGTTGATCCGGTGTGGCGGAATCGTATGGCTCGCCCCATGGCGGGGCAAGAAAAGAAATTCCCGGTCATGGAGCCGCCCGGTGACCAGTTCGTCCGATGGCTTGCCGTAGGGCGTTTCGACCGTGCGCCGGTCAATGACCTGAAGATCTTCCAGACGGTCCAATCCCGTACCCCCGATTACTGCGGTGTGGACCATGTGGAACTACCCCGAACCTGGCCTGGACAGACCCATGGAGATCCGTATTTTCCGGCGGTTCCGTTTCAATCCGGACCTCCCCTGCCCTCGTCCAGGACTCTTTTCAGGTACTGCCCGTAGTCGGCTTTCCCGAACTCTCCGGCCAGTTCCTCCAGACGGGTGTCGTCGAAGTAGCCCATCCGCCAGCAGATTTCCTCCGGGCACCAAAACTTGCAACCCTGACCTCTTTGAACGGCTTCGACGAATTTCGTGGCGTCGAAGAGAGAATCCGGCGTGCCGGCATCCAGCCAAATCATGTCCCGGCCCAACTCCGTCACCTCCAGCCTGCGCTCGGCCAGATAGGTGCGGTTCAGGTCCGTGATCTCCAGTTCGCCCCGCGCGGACGGCACCAGGTCACGGACCCGTTCCACCACGGTATTGTCGTAGAAGTACAATCCCGGCACCGCATATATAAACCCTGGCTCCGAGGGCTTCTCTTCCAGTCCGTTCACCCTGCCATCTTGGTCGAACGTAATCACCCCGTACCCTTCCGGATCTTCGAGCTGGTACGCGAATACATGGGCACCTCTCTCCAGGGTCGCCGCGTTCCTGAGGGTTTCGGGCAACCGTTGCCCGTAGAAGAGATTGTCCCCGAGTACCAGCGCCGAGGTGTGGGCGCCAATGAATTCAGAGCCGATGACGAATGCCTGCGCCAGGCCGTCCGGGGACGGCTGGATGGCATAGGACAGGTTGATGCCCCAGCGGCTGCCATCGCCCAGGAGCTGCTGGAACCGGGGTGTGTCCCATGGGGTGGATATCAACAGGATTTCACGAATTCCGGCAAGCAGAAGGGCGGACAGCGGATAATAGATCATCGGTTTGTCGTAGACCGGTATCAGCTGCTTGGAGACGGCCCGCGTCAGCGGCCAGAGCCGGGAA
>JAJDTE010000107.1:0-4586 GCA_022827325.1 Gammaproteobacteria bacterium
ATCTGGTATCTCAACGATGCGCCCGAGCAGGGCGGCGCAACGGAGTTCTTCTTCCAGCAGGTCAGTGTCCGCCCGAAAACCGGCCTGCTGCTGCTGTTTCCACCCTTCTGGACCCATCTTCATCGGGGTGCCGAGGTGGAGCGGGGTGTAAAATACATCGCGACCACATGGGTATGCGTGGACTGACCCGGCCCGCACACCTGTCCCTCGTCGCCGCTGCGGCCGGACCGGCCATGTCGTTCCGTCCACCCGATTTATTGAGAGGCAACCCCATGGACTTCGGCAATTTCCGCGGTGCGGACCGGGTGCCCCGGACCGTGACCGGCATCTCCCTGACCGGTACCCCATTCCTGTTGCCCGGCCCTTTTTCCGGTGTTGCAAGATCCATGTGCGGCCCTGCATCCTCACCGGGCGCTGACCGTGCCGTTTGACCTTATGCCGGCCTGTTCCACCAAGCCACTATCCGGATATCCTATGATGCGCAAGTTCCTCTTTCTTCTGCCCCTGCTCCTTCTCATGGGCCCTGCCCATGGTGCGGAAATCCCCGATTACGAGCGTGAAAAGCGCATCGCCATGGAGATCGAGCCCCAGATTTTCGACGGGGAAGTCGTCTGGCTGAACACGCCGGAACGGACATTCCTGTCCATCTACACGCAGGCGGATGAACCTGCGGGGGCCGCCCTGATACTGCACGGCCGGGATACCGGTCCCGAGGATGTCAATGTGGCGGGGCCGATGCGCGTCGGGCTGGTCGAGGAGGGCTGGTCAACCCTGGCCCTGCAGATGCCGGTTCTGGAAAAGGGTCGGAAGTACTACGACTACCTGCCCATCCTCCGGTTCGCCCATGCCCGGATCGAGGCCGGCCTTGCATACCTGCGGGAACAGGGCTACCAGACTGTTGTACTGGCCGGGCACAGCTGCGGCGCCCATATGGCCAATGACTGGCTGAACCACCAGGGAGACGGCGCAATCGACGGCTACGTGGCCATGGGCCTTGGCGCAACCGACTACAAACAGGATCTGAAGACTCCCTTTCCCATGGGCAGCATGACCGTTCCGGTTCTCGACATCTACGGCAGCGAGGAGTACCCCCGCCCCCTTGCCATGGTGCCGGAGAGGGCCGGGATGCTGGAGAAAAACGGCCATCCGGATTCGACCCAACTGGTGGTCGAAGGCGCGGACCATTTCTTCAGGGACAAGGGGGACGCACTGACGCAGATGGTGGCCGGCTGGCTGAACACCGTCCGGTTCTGACCATGTAGCGGAAAGGCAGGGCCGGGGCGGCCGGATTCCCACATCCCCGCGCCCGGAATTACCTGCCGGTTTACCTTTGGCAGGGAAATTGCGCCTGCCAGCCCTGCGAACGGCTCATGCCGGGGCAGGTTTATTTATCCAACTCCGCCTGCAGTGCCGGAACTGCGTTGAAGAGATCCTCATTCCAGCCGTAGTCGGCCACCTGGAAGATGGGCGCCTCCTCGTCATTGTTGATGGCGACGATGACCTTGGAATCCTTCATGCCGGCAAGGTGCTGTATGGCACCGGAAATGCCCACGGCGATATAGAGGTCAGGCGCAACCACCTTGCCCGTCTGGCCAACCTGGTAGTCATTGGGCACGAACCCGGCATCGACGGCGGCCCGCGAGGCGCCAACCGCGCCGCCCAGGGTGTCCGCCAGTGTTTCCAGCATGGAGAAGTTCTCGCCGCTTTTCATCCCGCGCCCTCCGGATACCACGATCTTGGCGGAGGCCAGTTCAGGTCTTTCGCTGTGGCTCAGGTTCTGCCCAACGAAGCTGACCCCTTCGTCGGCGCCCGCATCGCCAATGCTGCTGACTTCCGCGCTGCCGCTTTCGCCGTCCGCGGGGTCGAACGCGGTCGTCCTCACGGTCAGCATCTTGACCGGGTCACTGGATTTGACGGTTGCCAGGGCGTTGCCGGCGTAGATCGGGCGCACGAAGGTGTCCGCGGAAATCACCTCGCTGATGTCGGAGATGGCCTGGACGTCACAGAGCGCGGCGACATAGGGAATCAGCGCCTTGCCAAAGGTGGACGCCGGTGCCATGACATGGGTGTAGCCGTCCACGTTCGCACGTATCAGCGCGGCGGTGTTTTCCGTGATCTCATTGGCGTAGAGCGCCGAATCGGCGCACAGGACCCTGGATACGCCGGCGATTTTCGCGCACTGTTCCGCCACGTCGGCGCAGCCGCTGCCGGCTACCAGCACATGGACGTCGCCGCCGACCCTGGCGGCCGCGGATACCGTGTTCAGCGTTCCCGGGGAAAGCTGGCTGTGGTCGTGTTCAGCGATAACCAGGATGCTCATCAGATCACCTTTGCTTCGTTCTTGAGTTTTTCCACCAGTTCGGTGGCGTCCGATACCATGATGCCCGCTTCCCGGGCAGGCGGCTCGTCCACACGCAGGACCTCGATCCGGTTGACCACCTCCACGCCAAGATCCGCAGGCGACAGGACGTCTATGGGTTTCTTCTTGGCCTTCATGATGTTGGGGAGGGATGCATAGCGCGGCTCGTTCAGGCGAAGGTCCGCGGTCACCACCGCCGGGGAGACGATCTGGAGGTCCTCGAGTCCCGCATCGATTTCCCGGGTGATGGCAAACCCGTCGTCATTTTTCCCGATCCTGGATATGTAGCTTCCAAGGGGACGACCCATGAGCGCGGCCAGCATCTGCCCGGTCTGGTTGTTGTCGTCGTCAATGGACTGCTTGCCAAGAATCACGAGATCGGTGCCTTCCCTCTCCGCAACCGACTTGATCAGGCGCGCGATGACCAGCGGCTCAAGCCGCTCGTCGGTGAGCGCATGCACCCCCCGGTCCGCTCCCATGGCAAGGCCGGTGCGAATGGTCTCGGCGGCCTTTTCCGGTCCCGCTGACATGATGATCACTTCCTCGGCAACGCCGGCCTCCCTGATCCGCAATGCCTCCTCAACGGCGATCTCGCAGAAAGGATTCATCGCCATCTTGACGTTGGCGGTCTCCACCCCGGTGTTATCCGACTTCACCCGGATCCGGATGTTGGCGTCGACCACGCGTTTGACTGGTACCAGTACTTTCATGAAAGGAAATCTCCCGGGATTTGATACCCAACCAGCGGGGATGCCAAGGATCGGCACCCCCGGAAATCAAGGGCCGGATTCTAACCCGTCACAGGACCGGGGGAGAACCCGCAAAGGCGCGTATTTATAGGGGAACCGGAAGCCCGCTGATTGTCAGAAAACGACGCCCATTGGCAGAATCGGGAACCGGAACAGCCCCGTCCTCGGGTAGAATACGCCCGCCGATGATCCGACGCCATGAACACCTCCCTCGACGATTGCCTTAAGACCGCCCTTGATGCCGCGGACATCGCCCGTGAAATCACCGGCCGCCACTTCCGTACCCGGCTGGCCGTGGACAACAAGCAGGACCAGAGCCCGGTCACGATCGCTGACCGGGAGACCGAAGAGGCGATCCGCGCGCTGATCCGGTCCCGCCATCCCGGCCATGGCATCTTCGGAGAGGAAGGGGGGAACCAGATCCGGGAAAAACACTGGCACTGGATCATCGACCCCATCGACGGCACCAGGAGTTTCGCCTCGGGCCGCCCCACCTTCGGCACCCTGATCGCCCTGATGGACGCGCGAAAGCCGGCTCTCGGGGTCATTGACCACGGCATTCTGGACGAACGCTGGGTCGGTATCACCGGCTCCGGGACAACCCTCAACGAAAGGCCGTGCGCAACCAGCCGGGAAACCCGGATCGGGTACTGCTCGATCTACGCCACCAGCCCGGACATGTTCGACGAAGAATCCATGATCCGCTTTCGCGGACTGGCGGACCGCTGCCAGTACCGGGTATGGGGCGGCGACTGTTACTGCTACGGCCTGCTCGCGGCAGGATACACGGATATCGTGTGCGAGTCGGACCTGTACCCCTACGACTACCTGCCGCTGGTGCCCGTGGTGGAAGGCGCCGGTGGTATCATCACCGACTGGGACGGGAACGCGCTGACCCTCGATTCCGGCGACAAGGTGCTCGCCACCGCCAACGAGAAACTGCACCTTGCCGCCCTTGCATTACTGAACCGGTAGACCGGCAACCCGGTACCGAATCCGTTGTGTGCCGCATCACGGCGCCAGAACCCTGAAACCAGCTCCAATCCACGATGGCTCAGTTTGTATTCACCATGAACGGCGTGGGCAAGGTTGTCCCGCCCAACCGCCAGATACTCAAGGACATCTACCTGAATTTCTTCCCGGGCGCCAAAATCGGCGTTCTCGGATACAACGGGGCCGGCAAGTCCACCCTGCTCAGGATCATGGCCGGCGTCGATGCCGACATCCTCGGGGAAGCGCGGCCGCAGCCGGGACTGAGCGTCGGCTACCTGGCGCAGGAACCGCAACTGGACGATTCCAAGGACGTGCGCGGCAACGTGGAAGACGGGCTCGGACCGATCAAGGAAGCCATGGAGAAACTGGATGCCGTCTACGCCGCCTACGCCGAACCCGATGCAGACTTCGACGCACTGGCCACGGAACAGGCGCGCCTGGAGGCCATCATCCAGGCGGCCGACGCCCACAACATCGACCACAAG
>JAJDTE010000103.1:0-14513 GCA_022827325.1 Gammaproteobacteria bacterium
CTTCTTCGACAGCAGCCAGGTCCACGGGGCATTGCCCTATGCATCGCTGGTTCCGGCCCTGATCGACGCGCATCACCGCGATGTGGACCTCTCCCAGAGCCTGCTCCAGACGCAGCCGAGCGCCGGGGGAGGCGAGGACATTTTCCTCAGCCTGCCGGCCTGGCAATGCGGACATGCGCTGGGGGCTAAGCTGGTGACGGTCTTTCCGCACAACGAGTTCAACGGCAGCGGACTGCCGTCGGTCCAGGCCGTGTTCGTGCTGTTCGACGGCGGTGACGGCAAGCCCATGGCGGTGGTGGACGGTACCGCGCTGACGCTGCGCAAGACCGCGGCCGACTCCGCCGCCGGCAGCCATTTCCTGGCCCGCGAGGACTGCGAATCCCTGCTGGTGGTGGGCGCCGGCGCACTGGCGCCGCACCTGACCATGGCCCACCTGGCGGTCCGTCCCGCCATCCGCCGGGTGGCCGTCTGGAACCGCACCGCGTCCCGGGCCGCGAGCATGGTCCGGGACCTTGACCTTCCCGGCATCGAACTCACCGCCGTCCGGGACCTCGAGGCCGCCGCCCGCGAGGCCGACCTGATCACCTGCGCCACCATGGCGACGGAGCCGCTGATCCTGGGAAAGTGGCTGAAGCCGGGTACGCACCTCGACCTGGTGGGCAGCTTCCGCACCGACATGCACGAATGCGACGGGGAGGCCATCGGTCGCTCCTCGGTGTTCGTGGACTCCCCCTGGAGCGCGCTCGAGGACTCGGGAGAACTGGTCACTGCGTTCAACGAGGGCACGTTGTCGAGGGAGGATATCCAGGCCGATCTGTTTGACCTTGCGCGCGGAAAACATCCCGGCAGGCGATCGGGCCAGGAGATCACCGCATACAAGAACGGCGGGGGCGGCCACCTGGACCTGATGGTGGCCGGGATATTGATGTCGGAGGATTCCTCCGGGCCGGCGGGGTGAATCGCCGGCACATGCACCCGCTCAACCGCGCTGCCCCCTGCCCCTCCCCGCGGCGCCGCTGACCCGCCCGTCACATCACCGAACACAGCCTGAGGGCATCGAAGATCGCCGCCGCCAGGTTGCGGCTGGACTCGGCGTCGCCGATCCGGTACAGGGCGTATCCGTTTTCTCCGCCTGTGTGGGGCTGGGGATCGCCCGCCAGCAACGCATCCAGGTCGGTGACCCCGTCGTTGACCGCATCGCACCTGAGCGCCTGGAACAACTCGTCGGCGGGCACCGTGCCATGCTCCACCACGACCTGCATCGCCGACAGCGTCATCGGCTCTCCGGTCAGTTCATGGTGAAAGCGGGCCAGCAGCCGATCCCCGTCCCGCTCCACGCCGGTGAGCCGTCGCTCCAGGATCGGCACGATCCCCTTCCTGGCAAACTCCCGTTTCCAGATCACCCGCTCGCCGTAAGGCAGTTCCACCCCGGGCCGATCGTCCAGCAACACCAGTTTCATTTCCCTGCCGGCCTCCCGGCAGACTTCCGCCACGGTCAGCGCGGGATGCCGCCCGGTGCCGTCATAGATCACCGTCTCGTCCACCGGCGGGATCATCCCGCTGAGCACATCCCAGGCCGGGGTCACCAGTTCATGGCCGGACAGCCATTCGAGATCCGGCACGCCGCCGGTGGCGATGATCACGATGTCCGGGTTTTCCGCGGTGACGTCCGCCGCCTCCGCATAGGCATTGAGACGCATGTCGACACCAAGGTGCCCGAGTTCGTTCCGCCGCCAGTCGATGACGCCGCCGACATCCCCCCGCCAGCTCGCCCTGCCGGCCATGCGAAGCTGCCCGCCAAGATCATCCGCCGCCTCGAACAGGATGACGTCGTGGCCCCGGCTGCCGAGCACCCTGGCGGCTTCCAGTCCCGCGGGGCCCCCGCCCACAACCACGCACCTGCGGCCCGGTGTCTGCGACCTGCCGATGACCTGGGGCCATCGCTGTTCCCGTCCGGTGGCGGCGTTGTGTGCACAGGTGGGCCGGGTGTCTCCCATGCAATGGGTCATCCCGACGCAGGGCCGGATGCGCTCCTCCTCTCCCCGGGTCAGCTTGTTGACGATTTCCGGGTCCGCAATGTGCCCCCGGGTCATGGCAACCATGTCGAGCAAACCCTCACGGATGGCATAACGGGCGGTGGCGAGATCGGTGATCCGCGCGGCGTGAAACACCGGCAGACCCACTTCGCGCTTGAATGCGCCCGCCTTCTCGAGCCAGGGCGCGATGGGTGAGGCCATACCCGGCATGCAATCGGTGACCAGTACCAGTTCGGTGTCGATGCGGCCGTAGTTGACATTGAAGTAGTCCACCAGCCCCGATGCCTGGAAACGCAGCGCCATGGACACGCATGCCTCGAAATCCAGTCCATCCTCCAGGGTTTCGTCGATGGGGAAACGCATGCCGACGATGAAGTCGTCCCCCACCCGGCGGCGGACTTCCTCGTGCACCTCGATGCCGAAACGGCAACGGTTTTCCTCGGAGCCGCCGTAGGCGTCCGTTCGCCGGTTCGTGGCCGGTGATAGGAACTGGCCGATCAGGTGCCCGCAGATCATGGTCTCCAGGCCCTCCAGTCCGCCTTCCCTGGCACGCCAGGCCGCGTCGCCGAAGGCCCGGACGACGCGCGCGATGTCGTGCCGGTCCATTTCCCGGGGAAAGCTCCGGTGCCCGGTTTCCCGCACCACCGAGGGCGCCAGGGTGGGGAGCCAGTTCTGACTCAGGGACTCGCCGCGACGCCCGAGGTGCGTCAACTGGATCATGATCGCCGCACCGGCATCGTGGACCCGCCGGGAAAACTGCGCCAGGTAGGGGATGATGCGGTCCGAGGACATGTTGAGCTGCCCCGACTGCCAGGTGGAATCCGGCGCCACGTAGGCCGAGCCGCCGAACATGGTCAGACCGATGCCGCCCCGCGCCTTCGCCTCGTGATAGGCCTGGTAGCGTTCCGCCGGCATGCCGCCGTCCTCCTCCAGGCCGCAGGCATGGCTGGTGGACATGATGCGGTTGCGGAAGCGCTTGCCGCGGATCGTGAAGGGACTCAACAGGGGGTCCTTCGAACTGGACATGGTGGCAGGCAGGGGGAATGACGAACCGGCGAAGCATGCAACCCGGCTGCGGGTATTGTCAATGCAAGTCGTGATTACTTCCGGTCATCCCGGCCATGGACGGAACCGGACTGCCCATGCCGGCGTATCCCATGACAGGCCGTACCCGCGATCCCGTTTCCATCAACCGGTGACATCCGTCTGCGTGGGATGCAATAGGAGCAGGGGCGGGGAACCATGGTCATATGGGGGATGGGACATGCGTATAATTCAGCAAACCAAACTGGCCGGCCGGTTTCAACATGCGTAGCGGTGGCAGGATACTGATCGATGGCTTGCTCGGTCTGGGCGCGGACACCGCGTTCTGTGTGCCGGGTGAAAGCTTTCTCGCTGCACTGGATGCAATTTACGGGCACCATGGCCGTTTTCGCCTGGTCACCTGCAGGCAGGAGGGCGGCGCCGCCTATATGGCCGAAGCCTGGGGCAAACTGACCGGGCAGCCCGGCATCTGTTTCGTCTCCCGGGGGCCCGGGGCAGCCAATGCCATGGTGGGCATACATACCGCGTACCAGGATTCCACGCCGATGATCTGTTTTGTCGGCCAGGTTCCCAGGGGCTTCCGGGGCCGGGAGGCTTTCCAGGAACTGGACTATCACCGGGCATTCGACGGGATCGCCAAGCAGGTCATCAGCATCGACGACGCCCGCCGGATCCCGGAACAACTGAACCATGCGTGGCAATGCGCCACGGGTGGCCGGCCGGGCCCGGTGATGGTGGTGCTGTACGAGGACATGCTCCGTGACGAGGTGGATGTGCCCGACATTCCCCAGTCGGATTTCCATAGCCAGGCCCGGTTCGCCGCAGCGCCCTCACCCGCCGCGGTCGACCGGGTGGTCGACCTTCTGGGGAAATCGGAACGGCCACTGATCATCTGCGGGGACAGCAGCTGGAACCAGGATACACTGGTCCTGCTGACCCGGGTCGCGGACCGGCACCAGATTCCCGTAGCCGCCGCATTCCGGCGCCAGGACGCGTTCGACAATACCCATACCAACTACATCGGCGAACTGGGTCTCATGGTATCGCCGGTCCTGCAGGAGTACCTTCCTGCCGCCGACCTGCTGCTGGTCATTGGCCCAAGGCTCGGTGAAATGACCACGCAGGGCTATGAAATCATCCCCCCGGCGATCGGTTTCACCGACCAGCAGGTGGTGCATGTTCACCCGGGCGCCGAGGAGATGAACGCGGTTTTTCATGCCGATATCTCCGTGACCAGCACCAGCCTGGCCTTCCTGTCCGCCATGCAGCATGTTTCCGTACGGGACGCCGGTCGCCGCATGATGATCAAGTCGCTGCACGAGCGCTACCAGCGCTGGGTGGACGAACCGGTGAGCGATGACCAGGCGGTTCGCATGGATGCGATCTGCTCCCATATCCGGAAAACCCTGCCGGCGGAAGCCGTGATCACCGTGGGTGCCGGCAGCTACACCTCCTGGGGTCAGCGTTTCTACCAGTACAGGCAGTCGGGGACCCAACTGGGTTCCACCAATGGCACCATGGGGTACAGCGTTCCCGCCGCAGTGGCGGCGAAACTGCTCAGGCCGGAAGTTCCTGTCGTGTCCTTCAACGGTGACGGCTGCTTTCTCATGAACGGCCAGGAGTTCGCGACCGCGGTGAAATACGGGTTGCCAATCGTGTTCCTGGTCATCAACAACAACCGCCTCGGCTCAATCCGCAATCACCAGGAACGGTATTATCCCGGACACGTCGTCGGCACGGACCTGATGAATCCGGATTTCGCCCGCCTGGCCGAGGCCTACGGGGGCCGGGGATATGTCGTGACCTACACCGAGGAATTCATGCCGGCTTTTGCCGCCGCGCTTGAGGACAAGGTTCCCTCCATCATTGAAATCCGGGTGGAATGAGACCCGGCATCGACGTCCGCCACGCCCCTGGCGGTTGCCCCGCACGATCGGTCCCCGGAGTTCTGCTACAATGCCGCGTGGCTTCTGCCGTGACCGGTCGCTTTTTGGGGTGGTGCGCACGATAAAAAACCGGGGCCGTGTGGCGAAAGCACAACAAAACACCAATCTTCGGGAACGACTACAACAATGAAACCCCTCGCCTACATCATGGCGGCAATGGGACTGGCACTTGCCCTGACACTGCCCCCGTCCGTGTTAGATTCCGAAAACGTCGACCAAGAGCTGTCAACCGTCGCTCCATTGCCCCCGGAACCCGCGGTCCATACCGTGGCGGAAATGCCGGAACAGGAGCATGCCGCGGAGCTTGCAGCACAGGTGGTGCCCGGACAGGAGCATCAACCGGAGCTTGCAGCGCAGGAGATGACCGGACAGGAGCATCAGCCGGAGCTTGCAGTACAGGAGGTGACGGAGCAGGTGCACATCCCGGTACCAGCAGGGCAGGAGCCCCTCCCGGCATACGCCGGGAAGGCAATGACGGGGCAGGAGTACATGCTGGAACATGCCCGAGTCGCGCAGCAGACCAACGGCTGCTTTGACGTCATGATGGGCATGGGCTGCCGCATCCAGAGCCAGATTCCGGTCTGGAACCAGTTTGCCGCCGTATTCGCCAGCCATTTCGGCATCACCTGCCCTGTCGGCACTGCCACCCTGCAACTCTAGGAAGGCATCCGGCGGTGATAGAGGGAGGTTTCACCGGCCGGCCCGCGATGGTGGCAACCGCGATTTTCGCGGTATCCTTCGGTGTGTGATGCATCATCCTGTGCCCTGCAACTGCAAGCATGAACCATGCTGAATGACAAGACCGCCGTCATCACGGGCGCCGCCCGGGGAATCGGCTTGGCCTGCGCCAGGAGATTCGTCGAGGAGGGTGCGAATGTCGTTCTTTCCGATATCGACGACGAGGCGGGTCAGGCCGCGGCGGCCTTGCTTGGTGAAAGGGCCGTATACCGCCGCTGCGACGTCTGCCACAAGCCGGAGATCGAGGCCCTGCTTGACTACGCCCGGGACCGTTACGGCCGCGTGGACACGGTCATCGCCAATGCCGGTATCGTGCATGCGGCGGACATCCTTGAACTGGAGGAGAAGGACTTCGACCGTGTCATCGACATCAACCTCAAGGGCGTTTTCCTGACCGGGCAGGCCGCGGCGAAGCTGATGGTCGGCCAGGAACCCGACCGGGAGGAATCCCGCGGCACGATCATCAACATGTCCTCGGTCAACGCTATCCTGGCCATCCCCGCCATTGCGCCCTACGTCATCGCCAAGGGCGGCGTGAACCAGTGGACCAAGGTACTGGCCATTCGCCTGGCACCGGAGAAGATCCGGGTCAACGGGATCGGGCCGGGCTCCATCAATACCGAGATGTTCCGGACAATCGCGGACAACCCGCAGAAAAGGGTTGAGGTCATGTCCCGCACCCCCATGCAGCGGGCAGGGGAGCCTGACGAGGTGGCCCGGGTGGCGGTATTTCTTGCCAGCGCCTATTCCAGCTATGTGACCGGTCAGACCGTGTATCCGGACGGGGGCCGGCTCGGCCTGAACTACGTGGTCCCGGTCAGGGAATAAGGGCCCGAAGCGGAAGATGAGCGGCGCCCTCGAAGGCCTCCTGGTGGTCTCCGTGGAGCAGGCTGTCGCTGCGCCGTTCTGCAGTGCGAGGCTCCGGGAGGCCGGTGCCCGGGTCATCAAGGTAGAGCGTCCAGGGGGTGATTTCGCCCGGGCCTACGACGGCGTAGCAGGCGGAGACAGTTCCTATTTCTTCTGGCTGAACCAGGGCAAGGAGTCCCTGGAGCTGGATTTCAAGAACCCGCCGGATGCGGAACTGCTGGAGAGAATCATCGGACGTGCGGATGTGCTGATCCAGAATCTCGCGCCGGGGGCGCTGGCCCGGTCGGGTTTCGACCCTGCCGCGCTTCGCGAGCTTCATCCGCGCCTGATCACCTGCGAAATTTCCGGCTACGGCAACGGTCCGGGAGGCCGGGACCTGAAGGCCTATGACCTGCTGGTGCAGGGTGAATCCGGCCTGGTCAGCATATCCGGCGGAGAGAACGAACTCGGCCGGATCGGTGTATCCATCTGCGACATCGGCGCCGGCATGACCGCCCACGCTGGCATCCTGGAAGCACTGCTTGAACGGGTGCGGACCGGCAGGGGATCGGCAGTGGAGGTGTCGCTGTTCGGGGTCGCCGCGGACTGGATGACGGTGCCCCTGCTCCATCACGACTACGCCGGCCAGGCGCCCGGGCGGGCGGGACTCAACCATCCCTCCATCGCCCCTTACGGCGCCTATCCGTCCCGCGACGGGGAACTGGTGATCATCGCCATCCAGAACGAGCGGGAATGGTCACGGTTCTGCGAAGGTGTCCTGCGGATGCCGGAGATGGCCGACGGCGAGGACTTCCGTGACAACGACCGGCGGGTCGCCAACCGTCCGGCTCTGGATGAACGCATTTTCTCGGTGACGCGATCCCTCTCCCGGGAGGATCTCGTGAACCGGCTGAAGAGCGCGGATATCGCCTACGGCGCGGTCAACTCGGTGGCGGATTTTTCGCGCCACCCCGCCCTGGCACGGCGCCGGGGCACCAGTTCCGGCGGCGATGAGATCCTGTACCCGGCCAGGCCCGTCGGGGAAGCCGCAGCCGCCAGGGTGCCGCTTGCAGGCGAACACACCCGGTCGATACGCGAGGAGTTCCGGCATGACTGAGCCCGACACCAGCCGCGAAGTCCCCACCGGAAACCTGTCGCAGTGGATCGGCCGGCGCCGGGTCACGGAGGACCGGATCGACCCGCAGCACGCCCGCTTCATGCAGCAGACACTGGACCGGAAGCCCACCCTGGGTGAAGGAGATCCGCTGCCGCCCGCCTGGCACTGGCTGTATTTCATCGACGGCGCAAGGATTTCGGAAACCGGCCGCGACGGGCATGCCATGCGCGGCGGATTCCTCCCCCCGGTTTCCCTGCCGCGGCGCATGTGGGCGGGTTCGAGGCTGGCGTTTCACCAGCCGCTCCGGCTGGGCGATGCCATCTCCCGGGAATCCGTTATCCGCGGCATCCGGGAGAAAAGCGGCCGATCGGGCCCGCTGTGTTTCGTCACCGTCTCCCATACCTATCGCCGCGGGAACGAGCTCCTGCTCGACGAGGAACACGACATCGTCTACCGGGAGGACCCGGCGCCCGGGTCAAGCCCCCCCTCGCCGCCGCCGGCGGAAACCGGGTCCGATGTCCGGCGCACCGTCGACCCGTCGCCCCTGCTGCTTTTCCGGTATTCGGCCCTGACCTTCAACGGCCACCGGATCCATTACGATATCGACTACTGCCGTGACGTCGAGGGCTACCCGGGCCTGGTGTTCCACGGTCCGTTGACGGCCACCCTGCTGCTGGACCTGCTGGTGGATGAAGCCGGACAGGAAAATATCCGGAATTTCCGTTTCCGGGCCATGAGCCCGCTGTTCGCGGACCGCCCCTTCACCATGCACCTGGTGAAGGATGGAGATGTCTGCCGCCTGTGGGTCGCCGACCCGGACGGCGGCCTGGCAGCCCGCGCCGAGGCGGAAATCACCTGAACCAGGACCGCCCCCGGATGACGACGGAGCGGCGTTTCGGAACCAGGGTGGATCGCTGGCTGGTCCGGGCCCTGATCGCGCTCACCGTGATCAGCTTCATCGCCGCCTACCAGGCGATGGTGATGCCGGGCGGCGGCAAGTGGTTCGCGCTGGTCATCATCCTGGCGGGCGCCGGGCTTCCGTTCTGGGTACTTCGCTCGACCGCCTATACCGTGTCGGGGGATCTGCTCGATATCCGCAGCGGGCCGTTTTCCTGGCGGATTCGGCTCGGCGAGATCGAATCGGTTTACCCCACCCGGAGCCCCCGATCCGGGCCCGCACTGTCGCTGGATCGCCTGTGCATCACCTACCGCGGGGGACGGCATGTGCTGGTATCCCCTGAGGACAGGGACGGATTCCTGGCTGCCATCGGCCAGTCCCGGGCATCCCCCTGACACCCGGGTGGCGGCGGCAAACCGGGCCGGACCTGCCTTCCGGATCAGGACTGCCCGGGGACCATGGCGGTTTCACCTAAGAAAAAAGCCTCCGAGGAGGCTTTTTTCATCAATGGTCCCGGGGGAGGGTTACTGCGGTATTTCGCCCTGCACGCCCTCGACGTAGTAGTTCATGCCGAGCAGCACGCCATCGTCAAGCCTTTCGCCTTCGCCGATCACCTGCTCGCCTGCCTGGTTCTTGATGGGCCCCTGGAACGAGTGCATGCTGCCGTCCGTGATTCCCGCGATGATCTCGTCCGCAATGGCCCGCACGTTCTCCGGCACCGCATCACCGTAGGGCGACATGACCACCATTCCGGGACCAAATCCGTCCCAGGTGTCCATGCTCTCCCAGGTGCCGTCCATCACCGCCTTGACCCGGCTCACGTAGTAAGGACCCCAGTCGTCCACGATCGCGGTCAGCTGGGCGCTGGGAGCGAAGGCCTTCATGTCGGAGGCCTGGCCGAACGCATAAACGCCGCGCTGTTCCGCCACCTGCAGCGGCGCCGGGGAATCGGTGTGCTGGGCGATGATGTCGGCGCCCTGGTCGATCAGCGCCTTGGCGGCATCTCCTTCCTTGCCCGGGTCATACCAGGTATTGACCCATACCACCTTCACCACCGCGTCGGGATTCACGTTGCGCAACGCCAGGGTGAACGCGTTGATGCCGCGGATGACCTCCGGAATCGGGAATGATGCGATGTATCCGATCACGCCGGTCTTGGTCATGTGGCCGGCAATGGCGCCGATGACCGTGCGGCCTTCATAGAAACGGCCGGAGTAGGTGCTGAGATTGTCGTGGCGCTTGTACCCGGTGGCGTGTTCGAACTTCACGTCGGGAAACTGCTTCGCCACCTTCAAGGTGGGATTCATGTAGCCGAACGATGTTGTGAAGATGATGTTGTGGCCGCTGGAGGCGAGCTTTCGAATGACGCGTTCCGCGTCCGCACCCTCGGCGACGCTTTCCACAAACGAGGTCTCGACGCCGAGTTCCTCTTCCACTTGCAATCGGCCCTTGTCGTGTCGGTAGGTCCAGCCATGGTCACCCACTGGGCCGACGTAGACAAATCCCGCCTTGACGTCCTCGGCCTGGGCGGCACCCATGGCCAGGGAGGCGGACAGTGCGGCTCCCGCAAGAGCCCTGATCAGTGTTCTTTTGTGCATGGTGATTATCTCTGAAGATCGGTTGACGGTTTTACGGAATGGGTTTTGGTATTCGTTTTGCATATTCAGTGAGGAGATTCTAGCAAAAACCCCGGGAATCGCCCTGAACATCGCGCTGCGAAATCATGCTGTCGCCTGAATGACCAAAACTCTGGTGAAGTATGTCCCCTGTTTCAGCATTGCCGGCCGCATCAGCCATTTCAGCTTCCGCGGTACGTGGAGTAGCCCCAGGGACTGAGGAGCAGTGGGACATGGTAATGCGCCCCGCCCTCCGCAACACCGAAGACAATCTCCACATGGGGATAGAACGTGTCCACGCCCCGGTCCGCGAAATAGCGGCCGGAAGCGAAGATGATGCTGTAGGTTCCGCCCGGCAATGTCTCGTCGCCGAGCCACCGGGAGATCCGACCGTCCGTGTCGGTGACTCCCTGCCCGAGTTCGGTCCTGTCCGCTCCTGTACCCCGGTACAGTATCGCCGCCACACCCCGGGCGGGCATCCCGAGGGACAAATCGAGGATGTGCGTGGTGATCTGGCTCATGGGGTCCGGGAATCCGGTTCAGGCAGCATGACTGCGGGTGAGGGCGAACTGTTCCTCGAGGCGTCGCCGGGTGATCTTCCACTGCTCCCCGGCGGCAGTGGCGAGTTCCGTCCCGCGGCTGTTGCCGAGACGGCTTCGCAGGTGTGCCAGCATTTCCGGGGCGCTCTTGCCGCTTGCGAAAATAATGAAGATAAAACCGAAGCGCTCGACATAGGCCTGGTTGCCCTCGGCCAGCGCGGTGAGGGTTTCCTCGTCCGCCTGGCGGACCGAGGACTGTTCCCCGCTGGCGGTGGCCAGAGTGGCCCGGTACTTCGCCTTCAGGGACTCGGGGTCCCCGATCCGGGGATGTCCCTCGAAGGACTCGAGCCAGTCCGGCTCGACCATCCCGGACCAGTGCTCCCTGGCCTTTTCCAGCATTTCGTCAATGCCGGGGTACGGTCTGCCCTCCACCATCCGGTTCACCCAGCGCGATGCGGTACAGCATCGCTGCATGACATCAGCCGCCTCGGTATGTCCGAGGCCGTTGAAGGTGTCGATTTCCATCGGCGGTATCCGGTCGGAGTCATGGGATTATGAGAAAGTTTGACTATATGGTCAAGTTTTTTTCTATAATGCCGACATGGCCTTGACCGCCCATCGCGGGGAAATCCTGCACTTTCTCGATGATCCCGGCATTGCTGGTCAGGAGGCCGTCGTCCATTTCCCCGACGGACTGTTGCTGGTCGAGGACGGCCTCGTGGCGGATGCGGGCCCATTCGACGTCCTCGGGGGGACGCTTCCGCCGGACGCGGACATCCTGCACCACCGGGACGCCCTCCTGGTCCCCGGGCTTGTGGATACCCATGTCCACTACCCCCAGTGCGACGTCATCGCGGCCTATGGCACCCGGCTTCTGGACTGGCTGGAAACCCATACCTTCCCGGCGGAGAGGCAATTCGAGGACATCGCACACGCCGAGAGCACCGCCTCGTTCTTCCTCGAGGAACTATTGCGCAACGGCACCACCACCGCCCTGGTGTTCGGCACCGTACACCCGCAGTCGGTGTCGGCATTCTTTACCGCAGCCCGGGAGCGAAACCTGCGCATGATCTGCGGCAAGGTCCTGATGGACCGGAATGCACCGGCGTATCTTCGCGACACGCCAGGCACGGGTTACCGCGATAGCAAGTCACTGATCGAAAGCTGGCACGGCGTGGACAGGCTGGGATATGCGGTGACGCCGCGTTTCGCACCAACCTCCAGCCCGGAGCAACTCGACATGGCGGGCCGCCTGCTCGCCGAACACCCCGGTGTGCACCTGCATACCCACCTCGCGGAAAGCGCCGAGGAATGCCGCTGGGTATCGGAACTGTTTCCCGATGCCGCGGGCTACCTGGATGTCTATGAACGGCACGGACTGCTCGGCCGGCGCTCGGTTTTCGCCCACGGAATCCACCTGGATCACAGTGAATGGCGGCGGCTCGCGGAAACGGGCTCCGGCATTGCCCACTGCCCGCTGTCGAATCTGTTCATCGGCAGCGGGCTGTTCGACTATCGCACAGCCCGGGAAAACCGCGTCCATACCGGGCTCGGTACGGACGTCGGCGGCGGCGACAGCTTCTCCCTCCTCAGGGTGATCAACGAGGCCTACAAGGTGCAGCAGTTGCAGGATTGCAACCTGTCACCCTTCGAGTCGCTTTACCTGGCCACCCTGGGTGGTGCCCGCATGCTGGATCTTCACCCGCATATCGGCAATTTCGAACCCGGCAAGGAGGCGGATTTCATCGTGCTCGACTACCGCGCCACGCCATTGATCGACCGGCGCATCCGAGGTTCCGCCAGCCTCATGGAGCGACTGTTCGTGCTGCAGATGCTGGGCGATGACCGCGTCGTCAGGGAGACCCGGATACTGGGAGAGACCGCCCACAGGCGGGACCGGACACTATGACCTGCCCGATTCCATGAAGTAGAATCCCTGTCTGACTTTCGCAATTCACCCGAAATCCGACCAGATAGTAGGGATGTTCGGAATGTAATCCCCTGAATTGGTCAGACTTCCTGCATTTGGCGTGTAATGCAGACTTTTCCTTAGATCCGAAGGACTCATGCAATGAAATACTTGACAGGACACAGACATCCCGGTATGCTTTGTGCCCAAAGCATACCGGGATGTCTGTGTATACATCATCTTGATACTTAACAGAAAACTCCCAGTTTCATTTCGGGCTTGACAATCTAATCCCCTGAAGCTAGGCTCTTGAGCCCAAGAGCCTAGCTTCAGGGGATTCCTTGTGGGTGAGACTACCCCAAGAACAACAACTCAGGACGATCATTTCTCGAACATCCTGTCAGAGTTCTCCAAGACCTTCGGTTCACCTTCCTCGAAGTACCCCACCGTTCGTTGTATCTCCAGGGCCGCCCTGATCCGGGAACTCGTAGAGATCCTGGACCGGGTATCCCACCCGGGCACCAGGCGCATCTCCGGGCAGGCGCTCTTGGAGTTCCTCCTCAGGAGCGGACTCGTACACCGGGTATCGCATATTGACTCGGCCGACAACAAGTCACCTGCACAATTCTTCTCCATCGGGCTGAATGGGTCTACCCCCGAACTGGATCCTATCGAACTCCTTCAGGCGATGGTGTCCCAGGGCATAGTTTGTTACTTCACCGCAGTCCAGTTTCATAATCTCTCGACACAAATCCCGACACATCACCATATTGCCCGGATCTCCAAATCTTCGTCCCGACCCCGCATAGCTCCATCCATTTCACCCATACGCAGAATCCCTTCGACGGGCGCGCCACGAAAGCGCAATCGCCTCGGTAGGCAACAATTTCTCTATCACGGAATTCCTTACTACATTACGAATCGAGAAAGTACACGGGTACCTGGTATCCAGCAACGTCACTACACGGACAAGACGGTATTTTCCATAACCACCTACGAACAAACACTACTCGACACCCTTGAACGTCCATTGAGCTGTGGCGGCCCATCTGTCGTATTTGAAGCGTGGGAAAATGCGGTAGGCGAACTCGACCAGAAGCGTATCCTGGATCATTTGAGAACAATCAAGGACCAGCGACTGACTCGTCGTGTAGGTTTCATGCTACACGATCATCTACAACACAAGCTCGACACTGATTTGCGTCGCTACCTTTATCGCATACGTAGTCAACACAGCAAAGACCAGGCAGCCGCAATGATTTCCCTTCTTCCAGGGTATGAATTCAGTCACCCGAACCATGGCTGGGGTCTTGAGGTCCCGTAACAAGTGAATCGTGCTGATGCGGAAGATTGGAAAGAAGAAGTACCGATTGAGATTTTTGAATCTCTATTGACGCATGCCCCTCTCCAGTCTGTACTTGTATTCAAAGGGGCACACGTACTGAACGAACGTCTTCAGGAACCCGGGAGACGTTCTCTGGACATCGACAGCAATCTCTTGCAAGGCTTTGTGCAATCGACGCCCGATCGCACGACCCAACAGGAGATACTTGAACGCGAACTCCAACTTGCAATCTCTCGATACTTCCAGAGCCAATCTCCAGTAAAGTATTCTCTTCAGACAATTCATGTAAAGCCGAGACCTCGTCGATTGCATCCGAGAGGTTGGGATGCGTACGATGTACGAATTTCTATTATCGACCACACACGTCCCCGCGTTCTGGGCTTGCCATCGATAACGCTGGACATCGCCGCACCCGAGGCACTTGGGCAAGGGTCCATTGCTCCTCTGAGAATGAACGAGGCGACCGTTTGGGCCTATAC
>JAJDTE010000024.1:0-40321 GCA_022827325.1 Gammaproteobacteria bacterium
CCGTCCGGCCGCACCAGGATGTAGCCGTATTTCCGGTCGTCCGAGGCCTTCGCCACCAGCATGGAGGGTATGCCTCCGAGGAGACAGACTTCCGCGCAGGACTTGTGGATTGCGCCGGCCCCGGGTTTCATCACGCCAAGAAAGCACTTGGAATCCACGATTTCACCCGCCAGGACAATCTTCCCCAGGGATTCCGTGCCCAGACGGTCCGTGATGGGCTTTGACTCAATTCCGTCGGCGGGGGCGAAACTGCCCCCGGAGGATACCTCCAGCATGGTCCAGCCGCCCCGGCTGATGCGCGCGCCCGTGACATCGACGGCCTTGCCGTCCAGTTCGCGCGCAAGGCCGGTCGCGGCGAACTTGCCCTGCCTGACCAGGAGCACGGACTCGATCCTGGCCGGGTCCTCGGGATGGACCCGGTGCAGCACCGGATAGGGGTCGACCTGCAGCACGCCCGACATCGTGGTGGCGGCGCCGACCGCCCACACGGCCGGCGCACCCGGCTTCTGTTGCGTACCCAGCCAGTATCCGAGCATGGCGCAGCCGACAACCAGTACCAGGACCAGGGGCTGGTAGAATCTTGCCAGGGCTTGCGGGGTCGGCAGGTAGCCGACGAAAAAGGGAGGTTCCGGTTTGCTCATCCTGCTACATCCCTACCCGTTGGACTGGCCGTCAGCGGTCCGGGGCGCCTCGAGGACCGGCCGCGGGGTGCCTTCCGGCAACGGTTCGGCATCGACGAACAACCGGTCACCTTCGAGCTTCAGGCGATAGGTCCTGATCTTTTCCGTGAAGGGCGGGGGAGAGCAGCCGTCCTCCGGCCGATACTGGTAACCGTGCCAGGGGCACGTGATGAATCCGTCGATCACCCGTCCCTCGCCCAGGGGGCCGTTCTGATGCTGGCAGACATTCGATACGGCGCACAAACGGTTGCCGCTGTAGCGGAACACGGCGATGCGTTCATCCGTGTCGACGTCGACGGTAACGGCACGGTTGTCCGGGATGTCCCGGTAATTCCCCACGGGAACCCATTGACTTTCATCGCTACTGACCTGTCTGTCCGCTCCTGAACGGGTGAGTGCCGCGGATACATGCAGTCCACCGACCAGCCCCACGCTGACCATGACCATCCAGGGCATCAGCCCGGTGGCATCCTGTTGCAGCGCGCCGAAGACGATGTGCAGGACAATGAGGGCATAGGCCGGGTACACACACAGGTGAATGGCCTTCCAGAGCGGCCCGCCAAGGGTCGCGTTCCAGTAGTCATGGCTGGTTGCGGCCAGCACGAACAGGATCATCAGGGCAACGGCACCGAGGACCTCGAAGGGAATGTCCGTGACGGACCGGTAGTCCCCGCCGGAGGTGAAGACCGACACCAGCGGGTTCACCGGGCCGAAGCTGTGGTACCAGTAGACCGCCAGCAATCCGTGCACCAGGGCGACGATGAACATGGACACGCCGAAATGCCGGCGGTTGTAAAGGAGCGGCAGGAATCGGCGGTCCAGGCGCGCCAGCGGCCCGATGCACAGTATGAGGGTCAGCATGACAAAGGCGCAGGTTGACGTTGCGCGAAGCAGCACGGTCAGCAGGGGCAGGGCCTGGTCCCCCCTGTAGAGCGTGTTGGTGACGACGATGAAAGCGGCAACATAGAGCAGGATGCCCGCCCAGAGGCACAGGTCGTAGACCTGCTTGCTGCGTTTCCAGTTGACGGGTACGTAACCTTGGCTCATGGATGGCTGGGCATGGCTGCCGGATCAGGGAATCGGGCCCTTGGCGGACTGGCGGGGCGGTTCGTCATTGGGTGGATAAAGGTCCCGATCCGGGTTGCTCATCATGAGGACCAACAGGAGCAGCACCGGGGTGAGAAACAGCCAGGCGAACTTGTGAAACTTGCGATGTGACCGGATCATGGGCGGGATCCGATCCACTGTTTCAGCAGGTACGGCCAGAGCGCGACCGAGGCCGGCGTCCAGAGCACCCGCGTCACGATGGAGGCCCCTCGGGCGCCCGGCTCGAGCACGGCATACCCCCGGAGAAAAAATGCCACGCCGAAAAGGAGGCCGGCGAGGCAGTAGATTCCCAACATGGTCAGCAGGATCATTCCGGAACAAACATGGGACAGCGGCGTCAAAAGTAACGTATTTCTGCAGGAATTGCACACCCATGGTCATTTCGGATGTCTCCACGGTTCATCCCCGGGTTTCCCGGGTCCGGGACTGCCCGGGACAAGGGTGCCGGATCCGTTCGGCACTCCCCGGTTCGTCCGGCCCGGCGCGACTTGCGCGCATGGACGGGCGCCGAAATCCGGAAGGCTCAAACGGTCAGGATGTGAAGTATGATTCCGGTACACTTACCTGGCTTGATACCGGCGCATCATCGCGGCGACAGTCAGAATACGGAGAATGGCATTGAACAGGCTCGCCATCGCACACTGGGACGACATTGAGGACCGCCAGCCGGCCCATGCGCTGGTCTCCAACGTCGACCTGGTGATCATCCGCTACGACGGGAACGTCTCCGTCCTGTACGGACGCTGTGCCCACCGGGGCGCGCTGATGTCCGACGGTTATGTCCAGGGCCAGAATCTCATTTGCGGAGTGCACTCCTGGGATTACCGCTTCGACACGGGTGTCAGCGAATACAACAACAGCGAATACCTGGACAAGTTCACCGCCTGGGTCGAGGACGGCAGGGTCTGGGTGGACGAGGACGAGATCCTGGAATGGGAGAGGAAACACCCGCAGCCGTACAACCGCGAGGCCTACCAGGGCGCCTTCCAGGACCCCGTCGGAACGCCAGACGAGCCCCACGTCAAGCTGATCCGGAAGCTGGCCGGCCAGGGACTGTCCAAGACCGGGCATCACGGCCCGGTGGCCGCCATGGGGGTGAGCCACCGGCTGCTGCCCGCCTGGGACGATATCCAGTTCGTGGTGGGGCAGCTCGCGAGGATGCCGTTGCTGGACGACGAACCCGTTGGCACGGAACTGGTGATCGGTCCAAGGGCCGGCAAGCCCCTTCGCCTGGAGATGCCGCTGCTCGTCTCCGACATGAGTTTCGGCGCCCTGTCCGAGGAAGCCAAGGTGGCGCTGGCGCAGGGCGCGGAACTGGCGGGCACCGGCATCTGTTCCGGTGAAGGGGGCATGCTCCCCGAGGAGCAGCAAGCCTGCAGCCGCTACTTCTATGAACTGGCCTCCGCGCGGTTCGGTTTCGGCTGGGACAAGGTCGGGAAATGCCAGGCCTTTCATTTCAAGGGCGGCCAGGGCGCGAAAACCGGTACCGGCGGGCACCTGCCGGGCAACAAGGTCCAGGGGAAGATTGCCGAGGTGCGGGGGCTGGCAACGGGGCAGGATGCCATTTCTCCCGCCAGGTTTCCCGACTGGCACAGCCTGGACCAGATCCGGGATTTCGCCCTGGAGGTCCGCCAGCGGACGGACGGCATCCCGGTGGGCTACAAGCTGTCGGCGCAGCACATCGAGAAGGATATCGACGCCGCTCTGGAGATCGGGGTGGACTACATCATTCTGGATGGCCGGGGTGGCGGTACAGGGGCGGCCCCGCTGATCTTCCGGGACCATATCTCCGTGCCCACCATCCCGGCGCTTGCCCGGGCACGGCGGCATCTCGACCGCAGCGGGCAGGGCGATGTTACCCTGATCGTCACCGGCGGCCTGCGCACCCCGGCCGATTTTGCCAAGGCCATGGCGCTCGGAGCGGATGGCGTGGCCCTGGCCAACGCCCCGCTGCAGGCCATCGGCTGCCTGGGAATGCGCGCCTGCCACACCAACAACTGCCCGGTGGGAATCGCGACCCAGAAACCGAACCTGCGCGCCAGGCTGGTCGTCGAGGAGGCGGCCAGGCGCCTTGACCGGTTCTTTCGCGCATCCACGGAACTGATGCAGGTCATGGCCAGGGCCTGCGGGCACAGTCATCTGAATCAGTTCCGCCCGGATGACCTGACGACTCCCAGCCGGGAGATGGCCAGCCTCGCCGGCATCGCCTATGCCGGGGTTGGGCCGCCCTGATGCGCCCGCGCCGTCATGGAGTCCGAATCAAATCCATCCTCCCAGGAAGGTGACCATGCAGAAACAGAATCCCGAGAGCCTTGACTGGTTCAAGATCGCGGAGACGGACGAGCTGCCGGAAGGCCGCGTAAAGACCGTGACCGCAGGTGCCAGGTCCATGGCTCTCACTCATTTCAACGGCAGGTACACCGCCATGGACAACAGGTGCCCCCACCAGGGCGGCCCCCTTGGCGAGGGCTCCATCGAGGTGGGCAAGGATGGCAGATGCTGGCTGCGCTGCCCCTGGCACGGCTGGGACTTCGACCCGGAAACCGGCAAGCCCCCTGGCGGCCACGAGGATGCGGGCCAGCGGCTTTACCCGGTGGAGGTCCGCGACGACGGGATTTACCTGGGACTGGAACAGGAGCCGGCCAGGGCTTCCACCGTGTCGGACATCATGGCGGAGACCATGGTGAACTGGGGGGTGAGATCCGTATTCGGCATGGTCGGTCACTCCAACCTCGGACTTGCCGAGGCGTTCCGGGTGCAGGAAACCCGGGGCAACCTGTCGTATTTCGGTGTCCGGCACGAGGGTGCTGCCGCGTTCGCATGCGCCGGCTATGCCAAGGCTTCCGGGATGCCGGCGGCATGCCTGACCATTGCCGGACCCGGTGCCACCAACCTGCTCACGGGGCTTTGGGACTGCAAGGTGGACCGGGCGCCCGCCCTGGCCCTGACGGGGCAGGTGGACATCCAGGTACTCGGCCCGGGCGCATTCCAGGACATCGACCTTTCCTCAGCGTTCGAGGCTGTGGCGGATTTCAGTGAGCCGGTGCTGCATTCCAGCAAGCATGTCGAACTGATGAACCTGGCCTGCAAGAACGCCATCGTCAACCGCACCCCGACCCATCTGATCTTTCCGGATGACGTGCAGACCATCCCGGCAAGGGAAGGCGCGCGGGCGGGGTCCCCCGACGGTCGGCTGGGCGATGACCGGATAACCCCGTCCGCCGACGCCATGGCGGAAATGGCGGAGATGATCCGGGCCCACAAGCGCCCGGTCATCATCGTGGGATACGGTGCCAGGTACGCGATGGACCGGGTCATTTCCCTTGCCGAGTCGCTTCGCGCACCGGTACTGACAACGTTCAAGGCGAAGGGCCAGATTTCCGACCATCACCCCCTTGCCGCCGGTGTCCTCGGGCGTTCCGGCACGCCGATCGCGAGCTGGTTCATGAATGAATGCGACCTGATCATCGCTCTTGGAACCTCCTTTTCAAACCACACCGGCATCACGCCCAAGCGGCCGATCATACAGGTGGATTTCGACCGGATGGCTCTGGGGAAATTCCACCCCGTCGCGCTCCCGGTCTGGGGGGAAATCGGCACCACCCTGCATCTGCTGATGGACACGCTGGGTGACCGCGTGGAGACCGTGGATCAGGCCGGGGAAGTGGCGGAACGCTGGCAGATCTGGCGCCATGAAAAACGGCGCCGCATGGCGGACAGCCGCGGCCGGGGAATCAATTCGGCGACGGTCTTCGACAGCATGAGCAGGCTGACACCCGCCAATGCGATCATTCCGGTGGATGTCGGCAACAACACCTACTCGTTCGGGCGCTACTTCGAATGCCGGGAACAGTCGGTCCTGATGTCGGGGTACCTGGGGTCCATCGGATTTTCCTTTCCCGCCGCCATGGGGGCCTGGGCGGCCACGCGGGACCACCAGGCGCTGGCCGGGCGGCCGGTGGTGTCGGTGAGCGGGGATGGCGGGTTCGGCCAGTACCTGGCGGAATTCACCACCGCGGTGAAATACGACATGAACATCACCCATATCCTGCTCAACAACTCGGAACTTGGAAAGATCAGCAAGGAGCAGCGGGCCGGGGAGTGGCAGGTGTGGCAGACATCCCTGCACAATCCCAATTTCTCGATCTACGCAAGAAACTGCGGTGGTTTCGGCAAGCGGGTGAACGACCCGGAGGAACTTGACAACGCCATCCAGGCGGCGCTGGAGCACCCTGGGCCGGCCCTGGTCGAGGTGTTGACGGACGTCGAGCTGATCTGAGGATTATTTCCGGCAGATCGCCTCGATCACCTGCTGCGAAAACCGGTGGGAAGGACCCTCCCAGGCGGGAGACATGTTGGAACCGACAAAGGCCGTTGACCGCCGTCCCCGCTGCAGCCTCTCCAGCAGGTCCACGTCCTCCAGGTTCAGATCGTCCCACATGGTCATGAGCTCTTCCCTGGCGGCGGCAAACCGGCCCCCGTCCCGGGCCTCGTCGCCGATCACGAAGAAGTGCAGCTCCTCGAGGGTTTCGTCCGGCGCTACCGGGCAGGTGACCAGGACCACGAACTGGTCCGCATACACCTCCGCGGCAAAATTGGGAAAGGCAGCGAACCACATGCCCCGCCGGCGGTCCTCGTCCGACAGGCCCGGATAGTGGGGCAGGACGCCACCCCGGCCAGGAGTCAGTCCGGGCGCGACATAGTCGTTGTAGAAGACGTGATCCATCCATTCGCCCTGCCAGCGAACCGACATGGGCGCATGGTCAAGAAGGCGCGGGTGAGCGGCGAACACGTGATAGCCTTCCATGTAGTTCTCCAGCACCAGCTTCCAGTTGCTCCGGACGGAATAGCTCCTTTTCCCGATCCAGCGGATCAGGGAGAAGTCATAGGCCGCCGTCCGCCTGAGGACCGGTGCCAGCCAGTCCGTCAGCGCCGGCGCCTTGCCGGACAGGTCCACGAAATGGCAGCCGTTCCAACTGGCCGACCGGACCGGCAACAGGTTCAGCCTGCCGTCCCCCCCGGCACCGAAAGTATCCGTCCTGTCCGCGCCGTGAAAATGCGGCCGGGCCCGGATCGTGCCGTCCAGGCGGTAGCTCCAGGCATGATACGGGCAGGTGATCTGGGGCCTTGCGCACGGCTCGGCGACGAGCAGCGTGCCGCGGTGCCGGCAGATGTTGTGAAAGGCGCGCACCTCTCCGTCCGTTCCCCGGACCATCATGATCGGTGTCCCGCCGACCTCCAGGGGCTTGATCGATCCCGTGTCCGGCAGTTCGCCGTCCGCCGCGGCGAAGACCCAGTGGCGGCTGAATATCCGCTCCTGCTCCAGTTGCAGCCACCCCGGCGAGTGGTAGGCCGGATTGGGCAGGCCGGAGATTCCGTCTATGGGCGAAAAGGTCTGCCGGATACCGGCTTCGCCGATGATCTCCCTGACCTGCCGGCAGGCCCCGGCGTCCATGTCCGGAATCGGGGGGTCTTCGGGGAGATTCATGAACGGGGTTCTGCCGCAGGATCAGGGCAAAAAGTATAGCCGGAGCCCCTGGCACGCGACCCCATTGGGGCGACGGAAAATTCCCTGCTTCGTCCCCGGCGGTCCGCGTCCAGGCATCAATTTTCGTTGCACGCCGCCGGGTTCGACCCGCATGGGCAACACGGCGGGTGGCCTATGTGGCATGGCCAGGAGCGGATTGTGATTTCGCGCGATCCCTGGCCGCCTGCGGCGGGACTCCGGGTGCCAAGGTTCCGGATCCGGCGTGATAACATCCCGCCTGGATTTGATGACAAGACCTGCAGATGGCCAAGAACGACCCCTACGATATCCTGTTCGAACCGGTACGGATCGGCCCGGTAACGGCCAGAAACCGTTTCTACCAGGTGCCCCATTGCTGCGGCTTTGGCCACATCAAACCCCGGGGGCAGGCGGCGATGCGGGCGATGAAGGCAGCCGGCGGCTGGGCCGTGGTCAGTACCGAGGAAACCGAGATACACCCCACCTCGGACCTCTCTCCCTACGCCGAGCAGCGGATCTGGGATGACCGGGATCTCCCTGCACTCCGCCTGATGACGGACAGTGTGCACGAGCACGGCGCACTGGCCGCCGTCGAACTGGCGCACAACGGGTTCCACGCGGCCAACCTGTTCACCAGGATGCCCTCCCTGGCACCGGTGTCGATGAGCATCAACACCCTCTACCCGAAGCAGGCCAGGGCCATGGACAAAAGGGACATCGGCAATCTCAGGCTCTGGCACCGCCGGGCGATCCGGCTGGCGAAACAGGCGGGATTCGACATCGTCTATGTCTACGCCGGCCATCACATGTCGACGGCGCATCATTTCCTGAATCCGGTGTACAACCAGCGCAGCGATGAATACGGCGGATCCCTGGAAAACCGCGTGCGCCTGACCCGGGAGTTGCTCGACGACGCCCGGGAGGAGGCTGCGGGGGACTGCGCCGTCGCCTTCCGCTTCGCCGTGGATGACATGGCGGGACCCGACGGGATGCAGGCTGATGAGGAGGGACGGGCGGTGGTGGAGATGCTGGCGGAATTGCCCGACCTGTGGGATGTCAACGTGGCGGGCTGGGAGAATGACTCGGTTACGTCCCGCTTTGAACCCGGCGAGGGCGCCCAGGAAGCCTATACCTCGTTCGTCAAGCAGGTGACCTCGAAGCCCGTGGTGGGGGTGGGGCGCTATACCTCGCCCGACCACATGGTTGCCCTGGTCAGGAAGGGTGTGCTCGATTTCATCGGCGCGGCCCGGCCTTCCATCTCCGACCCGTTCCTGCCCGAGAAGATCCGTGAACGGCGTTTCGAGGACATCCGGGAATGCATCGGCTGCAACATCTGTGTTTCCAGCGACAGCCACGGCGTGCCCATCCGCTGCACCCAGAATCCCACCATGGGCGAGGAGTGGCGACGGCAGTGGCACCCGGAACTGATTCCCCCGGTCCGGGAGCCGGCCCGTGCGCTTGTGATCGGCGCAGGCCCCGCCGGACTGGAATGCGCGCTGCAGCTGGCGAACCGCAACTGCGAAGTGACCCTGGCGGAGGCCGGCAGCCGACTGGGTGGCCGGGTTCTGTCGGAGTCCGCCCTCCCGGGGCTCTCGGCCTGGAAGCGGGTGCGGGACTTCAGGGTCGGGAAGCTCGAACAGATGGGCAACGCCGAAATCTACCTCGAAAGCCCGATGGATTCCGGGACCGTCATCGAGCTCGGCGCACCCCACGTTTTCGTCGCGACGGGTGCCACCTGGCGACGGGACGGGATCGGGCGCACGTCGAGAAAGCCCCTTGCGGTCGACGGTTCCATCGCCGTGCTGACGCCGGACGACATTTTCGCCGGCCGGTATCCGTCCGCGGGGCCCGTGGTGGTCTACGACGACGACCAGTGTTATCTTGCCGGCGTGATTGCCGAACTGCTTGCGGAGCAGATCGGCAACGTCACGTTCATCACGCCCGCGGGCGTGGTGTCCCCATGGACCAGCTATACCCTGGAACAGGCCCGGGTGCAGGCGAGGCTGGTCTCCCTGGATGTCGGGATCCTGACCAACCGCAGCCTGTCGGGCGCGGCGGACGGCGGGGTGACCTCGTCGTGCCTGTTCGGCGGCAACGACCTGGCGCATGAATGCGCTGCCCTGGTCCTGGTCACGGAGAGGGTGCCCGACGACAGTCTCGCCGTCTCCCTGCGAGGAAACATTGCCGAGGGCGGCACGGCGATCGAAACCCTGCAGGTGATCGGCGATGCCCTCGCGCCCGGGCTCATTGCCGACGCCGTGTTCTCCGGCCACCTGGCTGCGCGGGACTTTCAGCGCGATCCCGACGAGGTTGAGCGAGAACTGTACCTGCGTGAGATACCCGCCCTGTAAACGAACCAATCCCCCCAAGTATGAGTACACCGAACCGAAGATCCGCCACCGCCCGCCGGGAGGGTGGCCGCAAGGCCCGCCGAAGCAAGCGCGAGGCCGATACCCGCTCGCCAGCGATCTGGCCCGGCATCGTCGGCGGAAGATACCGCCCCCTGGGCGATTCGGACATGGACAAGGTTCACCACGCCGCCCTGCAGATCCTGGAGACCGTGGGCATCGGCGACCCCATTCCCGAATTGCTGGACGAGGTGCTGGACAAGGGCTGCGTCCTGAACGGGCACGGACGCCTGTGTTTCCCGCAGGCAATGGTGGAGGACATCATCGCCAATGCCTCCCGCAGTTTCGTGGTGCATGCCCGTGGATCCCGCAAGGGGCGGGATGACATGGAATGCAGCGGTTCCCGGGTGTACTACGCCACTTCCGGTTCCGCGGTGACTACGTTCGACGCAGAGAAGCGCACCTACCGGGCCTCGACCTTGCAGGACATCTACGACTTCACCCGTCTCACGGACCGGCTCGACAATATCCACATGGTGGGCGATACCGTCGTTCCTACCGAAGTCACCGACGACTTCGAGCATGACATCAACGTGCCCTACGCGATGATCCTGGGCACGGAAAAGCCGCTTTGCTTCGCGTTCCGGAAGGCCACGAGCGTTCGTCCGGCCATTGAACTGTTCGACATGGTGCTGGGCGGGGAAGGGCGGTTCGCCAGGGAGCCTTTCGCCATTTTCGGCGGCTGCCCCATCGTGTCGCCACTTCGCTTCGGCCGCTCCAACCTGGAAGTGATGATGGAGGCAAGCCGCCTGGGGCTCACGAGCGACCTCGCCGTGGCTCCCCAGAGCGGCGCCACGGCGCCCGCGCCCCTGGCCGGAATCCTGGCACAGGTCATTGCCGAAACCCTGGCCTGCCTGGCGGTGGTGAACCTGATCCGCCCCGGCTGCCCCATGGCCTTCGCCGCGTGGCCCTTCATCACCGACCTCAGAACCGGTTCCTTCACGGGGGGAAGTGCTGAGGAAGCCCTGCTGTCCGCCGCCGCGGTACAGATGGGCCGTTACTACGATCTTCCCAATTCCGTGGCCGCGGGAATGACGGATTCCAAGGTGCCGGACGTGCAGCACGGTTTCGAAAAGGGCGTCACCCTGGCCCTGGCTTCCATGGCGGGCGCCAACCGTATCTGCGAAGCCGCCGGCATGATGGGCAGTCTCATGGGCTGCAGTTTCGAATCCCTGGTCATCGACAACGAGATCCTGGGCATGGTGCTCCGTGCCACGCGCGGCATCGAGGTCAGCGACGAGACCCTTTCCATCGACGTCATCCGTGAATCCGTGATCGATCCGGGCCACTTTCTCGGTCATGGCCAGACCATGGAATACATGGAGACGGAATACCTCTATCCGGAACCCGGGCTGGTATCCCGCGACCCGACGGATGCGTGGGAGAAACAGGGGTCAACGGACCTGTTTGAAAGAAGCCGGTCCATGACACAGCAGATCCTGAAGGAACATTTTCCGCAGTATGTCGAGGCAGGAGTGGATGCGCGGATCCGGGCCAAGTTCCCGATACTCCTGCCAGCCTGAATCCCCGGCCACCGGCTCCATGGTCTTCAGCGTGTCCTCGGGTCGGTTCGCCCGGGAGATGGGATTGTGGAAGTCAGCTGCCATCGTCGTTGCCTTCGGTCAGATTCGGGACCGGCCCGTCGGGGTAAAACTGCCGGTACCACTTGTGCATCGTACCTCTGCGGCCGTCATCCATGGGCCGCGAGGGATGCGGCCGGTAGATCTTTCGCTGCCATATCGCGATGTCCTGCCGCCACTGCGAGATCCAGTTGCCGACCACATAGGAGACCAGTATTCGTGGTGCGCGCCGGGCGGCAAACCAGCGGAAGGTCACCCGTTGCTTGAGTGCTTCCACGGGCGTGTGGGACTGGAACATGGTGATGTCGCCTACCCGCGGGACGGAAAAATCGAATTTCACGATGCTGCCGGGGCCCAGAAAGGTGGTCAACGCCCGGGATCTCGACCGGTCGATGATCCGCCCTCCGATCTCCAGTGTCGCCTCGTCACCAAAATAGGAGATGTGCTCCTGCGTGTCGTCGAGGAACCACGACAGCCTGTGCCGAATCCTGATCCAGGGCAAACCGATGCTGGTCCAGGGAATGCGCATCACGCCATGGAGTTCCGAAAAATGCTGGAAGTCCACGCTGTTCTCGGCGAATTCAATGATGTGCATGTCGACGTTGCCCGCGTCGTACTGGCCGCGCAGGACAAGCTGCCTGTTGTCGATCTCGGGTAGCGGCGGAAGCCGGTAGGGTGCCTGCGCGCCCGGTCGCGCCGAGCGGTACATCATGATCATCCCGTAGTAGTCGATCGCTTCCCAATGCCGGTGGGCGAGCGGTTGGACATCGGCGCAGGGATGGGAGCGAATCCGACCGTGTCCGTCCAGTTGCCAGCCATGGAAAGGACATTGCAACCGGTCACCCTTGACCACACCATCGGCCAGGTTTGCGCCCTGATGGGGGCAAAACGCGTCGACTGCCGCAACCTCGCCGTCCGTGGTGCTGCGAAACAGGGCGATCTGTTCACCCACGCACTCGACGTACCGCACCTCGCCGGGTCTGATGTCCCTGGAAGCCGCCACCCGGTACCAACCATCCGGATAAGGTGGCGGGTAGGTGTGTTCTCTTCGGTTGACCGTGTAGTCGGACATGCAACAGTAGGATGTAATCGGTCACCAATGCATGCTAGTTGCAAAGCCCATCGAGCCCACAGTTCCACACATACCGGCACGCACCTGCCGCCTGCGTCAGCAAGTCGTGCTTCCGCCTTGACCTGGGGTGGAGGCGGAATTCATCAGTACGATAGGTGGTCCGGGTGCTCATGATCAGAAGTGAATCATATCGTTAATTGATCTTTATCAGTCCCGAAATTTTTCCAGCATAACCCTGCATAATAGGATATCGTTCCTGAAAAGAGACCCGGGCTAGAATTCGGGGAGTTGAGACTTGCATCCCAATGGCAGAAACCATTTTTCCAGGCTCTGACAGATCGAGGGGCAGAATCCGGCCGGACCCCGGCAGGTACTATCGCCACCCGGCTGCCGTTGCGGGGTTGTCCGACGAAGGGTGCCGATCGTGCCGGACGGCGCTGTGACAGGCTTCCCGATTCCCCCCTGGCTTGCCGTCGCGGCGCTGCTGGTTGCAGCCGAGGGCACCGCGGATTCCGGCCGGGTCGAGGATCCGGCACCGCCTGCGGCCCGTTCGTTGCTGCTGGACGTTGCCCGTGCGGGGGAACGGCTGATTGCCGTTGGTGAGCGTGGCCACATCCTGATCTCCGACGACGAGGCCGCCAGCTGGCGGCAGGCGGAATCACCGACCAATGCCATGCTGACCGCGGTCCACATGCATGATGCAAGTTCCGGGTGGGCGGTTGGCCATGATGCTGTGATCCTGCGCACCCGCGACGGCGGCGAGAACTGGGAACGGGTGCATCATGCGCCGGAGGAGGAACTGCCGCTCCTTGACGTCTGGTTCGCGGATTCCCTCAACGGTCTGGCCGTCGGCGCCTATGGCTACTTCCTGGCAACGAACGACGGCGGCGATGCCTGGACCCAGCGGGCGGTGAGCGAGGACGACTTTCACCTGAATGCGCTGGCACCGGCGGAAGGGGGGCGCCTCTACATCGGTGCGGAAGCCGGTATTGCCTACCGCTCCGATGACGGAGGGGAGAACTGGCGTGAACTGACGCCGCCCTATACCGGCTCCTGGTTCGGTGCGGCGGCGCCCTCGGCGAACACGATACTGCTTGCGGGCCTCCGGGGCCACATGTTCCGTTCCGAGGACGGGGGCAATACATGGACCCGGGTGACGACGGAAACGACGGCCACGCTTACCAGCATCAGGCAGCTGCCGACGGGTGGTATCCTCGTCACCGGTCACGACGGCGTATTACTGGAGGGGACCGACCGGGGGCGGAGTGTTTCCATCAGCCGCGTCGCCGGACGCCTCGGCATCACGGGCGCAATGGCACTCAGGGGCGGGGATCTGCTCCTGATCGGTGAATTCGGTGTCCGGCGCCTGTCCGGAACCCGTAAGGCCGCCGGTGGCTGAGGTGGCCCGCCCCCGGAATGCCCGCCGGCCCGGATCCGGCAGGAAACCCTGCGGGATGACCCGATGACGGCCTGGCTCGAACAGGCGCTGTTCGCCCGGCGGCGTTTCGTGCTCGCGCTGTTCGCGGTCGTATCCCTCGGGATGGGCTGGTCCGCCATGAACCTGCGGGTTGACGCCGGCTTCACGAAGCTTGCGCCGCTGGAGCACCCCTACATGAAGACCTTCCTCGAGCACCGGGAAGAGTTCGGCGGCGCGGACCGGATCGTGCTGGCGCTCACGGCCCGGGACGGTGACATCTTCACGCCCGGCTTCTTCTCCGCGCTGCGCCATGCCACCGACGCCATGTTCTTCCTGCCCGGTGTCGACCGTACCCAGGTTTTCTCGGTCCTGACGCCAAATGTGCGTTTTCTCGAGGTCGTCGAGGACGGGGTGATCGGCGGCAACGTTCTGCCGGTGGATTTCCAGCCCGACTCGAACGGCTTCGCGCGGGTCCGCGAGAACATCATCAAGTCCGGCATCGTGGGCCGCCTGATCGCCAACGACTTCAGCGGTGCCATCGTCGCCGCGAGACTGCAGGAATTCCATCCGGAAACCGGGGTGCGGCTCGACTATATCGAGGTCGCGCACCAACTGGAAAAGATCCGGCAGGAAACCCTTGCCTCCACGCAGGCCCCGATCGATGTGCACATCATCGGTTTCGCCAAGATGGTCGGCGACATCGCGGCGGGCGCAGGCGAGGTCGCACTGTTCTTCGGCATCTCCTTCCTGATCACGGCCCTGCTCGTATACGCCTACACGCGAGCAGTCCGTCCGGCGATCGCCCTTCTTGGATGTTCCCTGCTCGCCGTGATCTGGCAGTTGGGGCTCCTCAACCTGCTCGGATACGGGATCGACCCGATGTCGATCCTGGTGCCGTTCCTTATTTTTGCCATTGGCGTGAGCCACGGCGTCCAGGTTGTGAGCGCGGCGCACAACGAGGCGTCCGGTGGGGCGACGAATTTCGATGCCGCGCGCGCGAGCTTTCGCCGCCTTGTCCTGCCGGGGGTCGCGGCCCTGGCCTCGGATGCGGCGGGATTCGTGACGATCTCCTTCATCAACGTGCAGGTGATACAGGAGATCGCGATCGCGGCGGGTCTTGGCGTCGCCGCCATCATCCTGACCAACCTGGCCCTGCTGCCGGTGCTGTTGTCCTTTGGCAAGGGAGCCGGGAGACCCCGGCCGCAGGGCGCGTTGCCGCGGCCGGTGCGTTCATTGCTGGCACGGGCAGCCCGGCCGAAGCCCGCTGCCGCGATCATCTGTGCCTGGACCGCGCTCACCGCAGCCGGTGCGTGGTTTGCGGCCGATGTGAGGATCGGCGACGAACACCGGGGTGTGCCGGAATTGCGGCCGGGCTCGGTCTACAACACCGATGCGTCGGTCATCGGGGAACGGTTCAGCATCGGTGTGGACGTGCTCACCGTCATCGCCGAGGCGATGCCGGAGGGCTGTATCGACTACGACACGATGCGCAAGCTTGACGAGTTTGAATGGACCATGGGAAATGTCGGGGGGGTCCAGTCGGTCTCCGGGCTCGCGGGGACCGCAAGACACCTGAGCGCGGCCTGGAACGAGGGCAACCTCAAGTGGCAGACCCTGCCGCGCAACCGCTACAGCCTGGTGCAGTCCGTTTCCCCCGTTCCCACAAGCAGCGGACTGCTGAACACCGATTGCAGCGTCATGCCGGTCTATATCTACACCCTCGATCACAAGGCGGAGACCATCCAGCGTATCGTCCATGCCGTGAAGGCATTCGACGCCGAGCACAGGGGCGGCCCGGTATCCTTCCGGCTCGCCGCCGGCAACGTGGGGGTCATGGCGGCGACGAACGAGGAGGTGGAGGCGGCACAGTTCCCGATCGTCGGCTATGTCTATGCGGCCGTTATCCTGCTCTGCCTGCTGGCCTTCCGTTCACTGCGGGCGGTTGTGTGTATCGTCCTGCCCCTGGCCGCGGTGTCGGTGCTCGCCTATGCGCTCATGGCGATTCTCGAGATCGGGCTGAAGGTCTCCACCCTGCCGGTGGTCGCGCTCGGTGTCGGCGTGGGCGTCGATTACGGAATCTATGTCTACAGCAGGATGCATGGCCATCTCAGGGATGGCATGGACTTTGCCGAGGCCTTCGAGCGCACCCTTGCCACCGCGGGGGCCGGGGTCATGCTGACCGGCCTCACGCTCGCCGCCGGCGTGGCGACGTGGATCGCCGCTCCGCTCCAGTTTCAGGCCGACATGGGCACGATCCTGATGTTCATGTTCCTGGTCAACATGGCCGGCGCCGTGATCCTGCTGCCCGCGCTCGGCGCATGGCTGTTCCGGCGGCGCCCGGGCTCACCGGAGTGAAACCGGGGACAACCGGTGCTCCGGCCAGGCATCTGCCGGCAGGCGCGGTCTCCGTGACCGCGCCGCCCGCGTTACACTGCGATGACAGATGATTCCGACCCAACCCCACCCGATGCTTTCACCATGAACAACCGGTTCAAGACAGAATTTGTGACTCCCGAGGACAGGGACGAGTGGCGCGAGCTGTTTAATGGCTACGCTGATTTCTATCACGTCGGGATGACCGATGACATCGCCGATGAAACCTTCCGATGGCTGCTGGATCCCGGCCACGTGCTCGAGGGACTCATCACCCGGGATGCCGGGGGCAGGGCAGTGGGCATCGCCCATATCCGTGCCTGCCCGCGCCCCCTCGGCGGCTGCGAGGTCGGATTCCTGGACGACCTGTTCGTGGTTCCGGATGCCCGGGGCAGCGGCGCTGCGGACGCGATTTTCGAGAGCCTCAAGTCCCTGGCCGGCGAACGGGGCTGGACGACGATCCGCTGGATTACCCAGCATTTCAATGCACGGGGGCGGAGCTTCTATGACCGTTACACCGACGGGCCCAGCGACTTCATCATGTACCAGTGGGGCATGGAATGAACGCACAGGAGGCCGGCATGCGGCTCGCGTCCGGTGCGACTGGGCGAACAAAGGCAGGGCCGGACCTGTAAAACCCCGCTGACAGCGGTTTACACCTGCCTGGAGCGGAACGGCTCCGGCCGCCCCGCAGGGTCATGTCCCGGGCCGCCGGATGGCCTGGAGCGAACTTTCCGCCCGGGATACTGAAGCGCGATCAGTCCATCCACCAATGGGTGCCCCTGGCCGTGGTCACGTATTCCGGCCAGCGGAAGTTCACCGGCGGGGGATAGTCGCAGAGCGGTGCCTGCCAGAGATCGCCGCCGCGGCCGCCGCCGGTGCGCCGGCTGAATTCCTCCCCCGCGGCTTCCAGCAGGTCGGGTTTCGTGAGCAGGTCCACGACGGTAAGACCGATGGTCTTGGCCGCGCATTCGATCATCGGGTCGATGGTCTCGGGGATGCCGCCGAGGGCGTTCATCACCCAGTCGGGATATTGATAGCCGGGCTTCGGGGAGGCCAGCGTGGGCCGTGCGACGTAGAGGCGCACCGTGGGTGCATGCCAGCAATACTCGGTGTAGTCGTCGGAGGTGAAATGCTCCTGCCAGGCGGGAATCCGCGTGCGCAATTCAGTTTCCGCATCCAGGGGGTCGATCAGGGATTCCGTGATGTCGAGAAACGGCCTGTCCATGGGCTCGATGCCGAGGTTCCGCTGAATTTCCCGGGCAACGTGAACCGCCTTGCCGTGGTTGAAAACCGGGGGTCCCACAGCCTCAAGATTGCAGTAGGTTGTTCGTGCAAGTGAATGATTGGCAAGGCCAGGTCTCGATTTTGAAACCCAGTTGAACTCCCAGGAGCAGTGGTTGGCCTGGGCTGCGGCCTGCGCGTTGGCGTCCAGCACCTTGCGTACCCGCTCCGCCATGTCGATGTCCGGCACCCGTACGATGTACTGGATCTGGGCGAGCCGGGCGGGCAGGTTGTCCGCGGTGGCCTGGCCCGCCGTGAGGATGCATTCGTTCATGGACCAGCCGCAGCCGGCGGAAATCATGTGCTCGCGAAGGCTCTTGGATGTCTGGTACATCATCACGAGGGCGTCGTTGGCTCCCGGGGCACGGGCGGAGGCATGGGCTGCTGGAATGGGTGAATCCGCCCCGTCGCTGCCTGCAAGCCAGGTTTCCGGCTGTTCGCAGCGGAAGCTGTAGATCATGGCGTAAGCCGCGCCGCAGTGCGTGTCCCAGCGGACCGTGTTGCAGAGCGGCGGCATGTAGAACGGATGGAAGCTGATAGCGGCATCCAGGTCGTCGTAATAGCCCGCGGCGGCATGAATGGGCTTGGAGCCCCGTACCTTTTCCGCCGGTTCGCCCAGGAATTTCAGGGTGCCGGGAATCCGGTGTCTCTCCATCGATTTCTTTGCGGCAAGAAATCCGCCGAGGCTGGAGATTCCCAGTGCGGAATGCGGGTCCGTGTGTCCCCCGGCATGCGCCGTGAGTCCGTCCCTCGGGCGCTCCAGGGTATCCGCCGCCTGGCAGTTGCCGGGCACGGCATCGTACTCGGCGTAGCCCCCGATGACGGGGCCGTCGCCATTGTGCCAGGTAGCGCAGAATGCGGTCGGCATGCCGCCGCTGCCTTCCTCGACCGTAAAACCCTCATCGCGCAGCCGATTCACGTACCAGTCCGCGGAACGGTATTCGCGCCAGGCGGTTTCGCCGAAATGGAAGATCACCTGGTGCCAGTCGGAAAGGTCGGCCAAACGGGTATCAACCCAGTCCAGAACCTCGTTTCTAGTGTCCTTCGCATTCATTTCGTTCACTCGGGTGTCAGGTGCCCCGGCCTTCCCGGTGGATACGGTGCACCGGGGGGGGGAGGCGGTCCTGATTTCGACAACGGCAGGCGCCACGGCGCGAGATTAACCCATTGAGGGAATGGCGTCGCGGTTTTCCGGTGCCGGGACGATGCCGGCAGTGAACCGGAAAGGTCTCGGATTCGTACCGGGAATCCGGATTGCCCGCATCAGCGCCGGAATCGGAATCCCGGCCAACAGGCCGACATTATCACTTCGACAGGGGGATGATTCTTCACCCGGTAATGGCAACAGGACTGCCGGTCGCATCCACCCGATGATTCTCACGGCAATCGACATTCAGGGCCTTTCCGCCACCCATGAACAAAGCATGGGTTCCCGCAAGTGACAGGGTTCCCGACAGGGCTGGTTGAAACCGGACGCCACGCGCTTCCATCCAGGGCAGGCAGGATTCAGAGGACCGGATGGCAAGACGGGCAAGTCTGTCGTCTTTTCCCCCGTGGTCACTTCAAGCAGGTCCTAAAAAACTCCTCTTCGGGACAATTCCCGCTGTCTGGCCGCCACGGTCCGGAGACATGGCCCGGATGCGGCGGAAAGATGAAATGTGCACGAATATCCGTTCCGGCAGTAATCCCCGCTGACTGGCCTGAAGGCGCCGTTCGCATTACAGAAGACCGCTGCCCCCGGCACAATGAAGTCGCCGAGTACTTCCCGGGACCGTGAGATCGAACTCACGCAAGCAGGTGTCCGGGACGAGGTTACTGATCGCGGCCCTGCTGGATTCCAAGCACGGGTTGCATTTCCGTTCGGGGAACAGGTCCCGTGTCCTGTCCTGGTCGAACGGGTTACGGTTTCAGCGATAATCAAGTCCTGTTCCCGTGCGTGCAATCGGATACGGCAATTCAACAAACAGTCCATGATTCAGCGATATTTCCCACGGGAACGCCTGTTCACGATTGTCTACGGAATTTTCGGAACAGCCTGTTTCTGGTACCTTGACCTTCCACTCCCGTTTCTGTTCGGACCCATGGCGGCTTCGCTTGTTGTCGCGCTCCTGGGTGGAAAACCGGCGGGCTTCGGACGCGTCTCGATCTTTGCGCGTACGATTCTGGGTGTGGCAGTGGGCGCGTCAATCACGCCGGAGGTGATAGAAAGCCTGCCGGACATTGCCAAGTCCGTGGCACTTGTGCCTGTATACCTCGGGCTCGTTGGCGTACTGGGTTACGCCTATTTCCGGCGTTTCCATCAGTTTGACCCCCCGACCGCCTATTTCTCGGCCATGCCCGGGGGCCTGCAGGACATGATCATCTTCGGGGAGGAGGCAGGAGGCAACCCGAGGACACTTTCGCTGATCCATGCAACGCGCGTTCTCGTCATTGTCACGATCGCCCCCATCCTGCTCACCGGCGCTTACGGGGCTGTTCTCAGCCATCCCATCGGCAGCCCGGCCCTGGATCTGCCATGGCATGAACTGGTCCTGATGCTTGTCGCCGCCCTGTCCGGTTGGAAGATTGCGGAGCGGCTGGGACTCTTCGGGGCGTCGATCCTGGGCCCGTTGATTGCGGCGGCGTTGTTGTCACTCGGCGGCTTGATTCATTCGAGGCCTCCGGCAGAGGCCATTCTTTTCTGCCAGTTTTTCATCGGTGCGGGGATCGGGGTGCATTACGTGGGCGTAACCCTGCGCGAATTGCGGCAGGTTGTGAGTGCCGCCACACTGTATGTTCTCCTGCTGGCAATAGTGGCGGCGATATTCGCCAGGATCGCAACCTCCTACGGCTTAGCGGAACCCGTGGAGGCCTTCCTGGCTTTCGTTCCTGCCGGACAGGCCGAAATCGCGATACTGGCGATCGTGGTGGGAGCGGACCTCGGCTTCGTGGTCACGCACCACCTGGTCCGGATCACTCTCGTCATCCTGGGGGCTCCCCTGATCGCAAACCGGGTCAGGGTCTCCAGACCTCGGGATTGACCATGTGTATCGGCACACCCTCGCTGTAGGCATTGACCTGATCGAATATGTCCGAGAACTGGAGGTTGTACTCATCTTCCGTGACAAATCCGATATGGGGCGTTGCAGTGAGATTGGGATGATTGAGCAGCGGATCATGACGGTCCACGAGCGGCTCCTGGTCAAAGACGTCAATTGCCGCCATCCCCGGTCTGCCGTTGTCGAGAGCGGCCAGCAGCGCGCCTTTCTCGATCAGGCCCGCGCGTGAGGTATTGACGAAAAGCGCACCAGGCGACATGCGGGAGAAATCTTCGGATGTAATGATGGATCTGGTTGCGGGTTTCAGGCGGACATGCAGGGAAATGACGTCGCAGCTGCGGAAGAATTCCTGCCTGGAGGGAGCGACGGCCTGACTATCGGCCCTTGCTCTCATGCGTCCCTCGTCGGAGCCCCACCAAAGCACATCCATGCCGAAGGAGCGGGCGTATCCGGCAACCACCCTGGCGATACGGCCGTACCCATACAGCCCGATGCGCCGTCCGCGCAGTGATTTCCCTACACCGCTTTGCCACTTACCCTCCTTGAGCGAAGCCATTTGCGTGGGGAACTGGCGGAATGCGGCCAGTATGAGCGCCCATGTGAGTTCGGCCGCCGCATACGAGGGTGTGTCGGAATGCATGTTGGAGCAAAGCAGTACATCGTGCTCGGTGCACGCTTCCACATCGATATGCGGATATACACTGCGCTGGGAGATGAGCCTCAAGCCCGGAAGAAGCTCGAGAAGTTCGCGCGTGATCCTCGTGCGCTCGCGAAAGAGTACGAGGGTCTCGACTCCCTTGAGCCGCGAAGCCAGGATTTCCACGTCCTCGACATGATCATTCCAAACGGTTACATCATGCGCATCCAGCTTCGCAAAGCAGGGCAGGGAACGCAGCGTATCGAACCAATCGTCAAGAATATGGACCTTCATATTCGGTTGCCGCTACAGGGGAGTTGGAACTGGACTGGAATCAGGCCATGGGAATCCTGAATGAAGACCCATCCGGATCAATTGCCGGGAATCAGGGAATGCCTGCCGTTCATGCCACTAAGGACAGAGATCATAATTTCCGTTTTCTTTCAATCCCCGGACAGAATCCCGGAATGCTGGTTGCATGTCCGGAAACATCCGGCCGAGTGAGGCGATCGCCGGAGCGGGTTATTTCTTTCCCAGGAGTGCATGGATATTTCTCTCCCTACCCGGTGTTGCCTGCCGGGTTGCTCCGGGTCTTGCGCGGAACAAAGACATTACCCTCGGCAAGTTTCCGGGCTGTGCGGATCAGGCCCGCGGAATGAAGCTGAAATCCGTTGCTGATCGAGTAGTCCACATGCACTTCCATGGCGCCGGAAGGGTGTTCGAGGATGATGTTTGCCGGAACATCCCCGGGGCGATCGAGGATGCCGTCGGCAACACTGCCGGGGGTAAGGGCGCAGACGGCCAGGCACTGGGCGCCCGTGACGGCCATCGAGGGATGGGTCTTCCAGGGCATGAAGTAGCGTACCGCGATCGAGCCGCCCGCGTTCGCCGGGGAAACCAGGCCGAATTTCGGTGTGACTGACTGCGTCACATCCCCCATGCCCATGCGTTTTCCGCCTTCCACGCGGATCGCTTCCATGCGCGAAAAAAACGCGGTGTCCGCGTCAAGCTCCCGGGAAGATTCATCACCCCTGACGCCGAGGTCGGAGGCCCTTGCGATCACCAGCGGCATGGCAACGTCCATGCAGGTGACTTCCACACCGTCGATCTCGTCACGCAATCGGCCGGTCGGCAGCAGATGTCCCGTCGAAGAGCCCACCACGTCCATGAACTTCAGCGTAATCGGCGCTGCTGTGCCCGGGACCCCGTCAATCCGGGCTTCGCCGTCATAGCGGACCCGCCTGCCCGGAGTAGCCACCTTGGCAAGTACGCGTGCACCCGTATTGACGGCACGGATCCTGACCTCGGTGCAGTCTTCTGCCGGCTCGACAATCCCCATTTCAATCGCGGCGGGGCCTACCCCGGACAAAATGTTCCCGCAGGTCGGTTTGTAGTCCACCAGACGATCCTCCACGGAAACCTGGGCGAAGAAGTAGTCCACGTCCGCCCATTCGTCGTCTGAGGGTGAGAGCATGGCAACCTTGGTGGTCACCGCGGCCCCGCCGCCAATGCCGTCGATGTTCAGCGGGTGACCGGATCCGAGAACGGTGATGAGCACTTCAGACAGTTCCTCCAGGTCCCGTGGAAGTTCCTCGCGCCGGAAATAGGGCCCACGCGAGGTGCCGCCGCGCATGAAGAGAAACGGAATTCCGGTCTGGCTCAATTCGGATCGCTGCGGATCAGTCCTGTTGGCTTTCCGTTGAATCCTTGCCTGTCAGCCATCCGCCGGAACCAGGGGCACCGGATACGATCCTACCCAAGGGGCCAGGGCAGTTCGACAAACGCCTGCAACAACCCGGGAGGGAAATCGCGGTTCAGGACATAGGCCATGAAACACATCAGGCCAATGCCCGCAGCTGTCAGAAGCAGTGTCTTTGCCCAGGAAGCGCCTGCGCGGATACGGAAAAACGTGACCAGAAAGCCCGTGAGCGCAAGGATAAAGCCGACCAGCCCCGTCGCGATGATGAGGCCGGCGAACCAAGCCAGGGTTGACCATAACCCGTAGGGCGCATCGGCCTCTTCACCCGCAACCTCCTTGTCCGCGAAGATGGCATCGCCTTCAGGCTTGCGGATCATCAGGATGAACAGGGCAAGACAGCAAAGAAGGGAGAATCCTCCGATCACGAGCGGAATGATCTTGTCGGTGATGTTGAAGTCGTCGATGGCATTGGCATTGAACAATGCCACAAGCAGGTAGGCGGAAATCACCAGGAGGAATATCATCGGTGCACGCTTGGTACCCGCCTGCACTTCACCTTCGGCCATGATTGCCTTTGCCTGACGGATACCCAGCACGACGGACACCACCGTGATGATGGCCAGCACGATTACAATCGGGCTGAAGACATATGCCATGCCCGCTTCCATGCTTTCACGAAAGCGGAAGCTTGCGATCTGAAAGGCCTGGTTGGTGAATTTCTCCACCGGGTTGGAAAGCACAAAGCCGATCAGGAAGGCAGGGCGGGACCAGTCAAACCGGCGCAGGAAGATTCCGATCAGGCCGATCAGGAAAAGTGCCAGAAGATCCTCGAAATTCTGACCCGACTGGAAGGCCGCGAAGCTGATCAGGATAAAGAGGAACGGGGCAAGATAAGTAAACCGGATGGTCGTGATTTTGGCGATCCCGCCTGATGCCGCGATACAAAGCACCGTACCGATCACGTTGGCAAGCGCCAGCAGCCAGACAATCGAGTACGTGATATCGAGATTGTTTTTCAGCATGCCCGGGCCCACCTCGATGTCGCCCGACCCGAGGAGTGCAACGGCACCGATGAAAATGGCCATGGAACCGGAACCCGGTATGCCGAACAGAAGGGTCGGCACAAGTCCGCCGCCTTCCTTGGCGTTGTTCGAGCTCTCAGGCCCGATGATTCCGCGGACCTCCCCTTTACCGAAACCGGCCTTGTCCTTGGTACTTTGAACCGAGTGGCCATAAGCGATCCAGTCAACCACCGAACCGCCAAGGCCGGGAATCACCCCGATCACCACACCGATGATCGAACAGCGCACGGAAAGCCAGATATTGGCAAACCAGTCGCGGATCCCATCAAACCAGCCCGCTCCCAGGCTTGCGCCCTTGGCGATGGAACGGTCCTGGCGCAGCAGCGAGACGATCTCGGGGACCGCGAAAATCCCGAGACCGACGATCACAAGCTTCAACCCATCGACCAGGTAGGGGATCTCATAGCTCGCCATGCGCAGGCTGCCGCCTGCATCGGCTTCACCGATCGTGCCGATCAAGATACCCAAGCCTGCTGCGGCTAGCCCTTTGAGTGGAATGCGGCCAGCAAGCACAGCCACCATGCTTAGGCCGAGCAGTGTAATCATCAACATTTCGGGAAGCCCGAAAGCGAGCACGATGGGACGCGCCATCAGGATGAAAAGCGTCAGGAAGCTCGCCCCGACCAAGCCACCGAATAAGGATGATGAGAACGCGGCCGACAGTGCGCGCGCCGCTTCCCCTTTCTTGGCCATGGGAAAGCCGTCAAGAACCGTGGCTTGCGACGCCGAACTTCCGGGTATGCCCATCAGAACCGATGCGAAGGTGTCCGACGTGGGCACAACCGCCACCATGCCGATCATCAGCGCCAGACCCAGGATCGGGTCCATGCCGAACATGAAGGGAAGAAGGAGTGACAGTCCGGCTATGCCGCCCAGTCCCGGGAAGACGCCGACGGCCAGTCCCATCACCACGCCGAGCGCCAGATAGGCCAGAACAGCGGGCTGCAGGATCAGGGACCATGCGTCCCCGAACGCGGGCAAAGCGACCGAAAAGATTTCCATGACCTAATCCTACACCCTGAAGCCGGCAGGTGAAACGCTCCCCTCGGAAAAAAGAGGGGAGCGGGCCGATTACTTGAGGGTTACCCCGTAGTCTTCCTTGAGCCAGTTCACAACATAGGCCTTGGCGCTGTCAGGAACGCTTGTTGCAGTGCTAAGCGCAGCCTGGGAGCCTTCCCCGATGAAGACGTCGTACTTGCCGATGCGCTTGCTGGAAATTTCCGCGAAATCGGCACGATCGGTCACCGCGCCAAAGGCGGATGCATAGGCATCCACGATTTCCTGCGGTGTTCCTTTCGGCAGAAAGGCGATCTTTTGTACGGGGAATCCCGAAACGAAGAAAGCCTTCCACGCATCCCAAGCCTCGCCGGAAGTCTCGCAGCCGTCGGTGGCTCCGCAAACCTCCTTGAAGGTCGGAATATCGGGAAAGGTCGGATCACGGACAATGGAGCCATCGGCCGCCAGCGCACCCCAGGTCATCATGGGAACGGCCTTGCCGGACTCGACGAGATCGGTCGAGCCCTTCAGATAGCCTGAAGTGGTCTGGTAATCGATATTGGCTTCGCCGCGTTCGAACATCAGGCGGCCGTCGCCGCGGCCCTTGATGCCGAACACCGGTTCGACATTCATGCCAAGCAGTTTCCAGGCAAGGAGCGGAACCAGGTCAAGGCGGGTTGCGCCCTGGCTGCCATAGATGAAGTTCGTCTCCTTGAGGGCATTGGCCGATCCGTCAAACTTGGCGCCATCCTCGGAATTCAGATAGGCAACGCCGCCGGTGCCAGAGGCCATGACCGGCATCCAGTCGTTGTATTCATAGCGTACGCGGGGATCGCCCAGCAGATAGGGGAACTGTGTCGACCCGGACGTTCCGAAGAGCAGGGTGCCGTCCTTGTGCTTTTGCTTCTGGAACCAGTTCGCTCCCTTGGTAGAGCCCGCACCCGGCATGAATTTCACGACCACGGTGGGCTGGCCGGGCAGCGCCTCGGAAAGCAGGGGCGCGAAGAAATTCGCCCATTTCGCCGACCCACCCGTTTCGGAAAACGGGATGATCCATTCAATCGTTTCATCGTGGAAATCAACTTCGGCAGAAGCCGGCGCGACGAGACCTGCAGCAATCATCAGATAGAGTGCAATGCTGCGCGCGGGATTGGTCATTTTCATCTGTTCCTCCATTATTCAGGTGTTCAAATCAAATTATGTGCTTGCAGCGCAAGCGGGGCATGTTTCCTGGCAACCGGAAGCGGAAAGGCAACAGGATGCCGAAAAACAAAAGACCCCCAGGCAAACCCGGAACCATGTCAATGATCGGAAAGCCCGACCATGGAATCAGATTAGATACTTTCGGGGTGCGTTAGTCAAACCTGGCCATGATGCATCGAGGGTTGTACTCCAATGCCGTCAACACACTCTCCGGGGTACTTTCCCGGGTAAGACCCATGGCACCCGGCATCACGGTCCGGTCGCAGGCGCAATACGGGTGCGTGTTCATCCGGGTCACCTGGCACTATCCGACATCGTGACGCGGTTGCCACCATTCCCGGGGGTTGCTTGACTGGCGCCCGGATTACTCCCTGATGCGCCATTGACGGCTACGTGTATGCGACCAGCGTCACGAAGACGGCAAGACCGGCGCCGACACCGGTCAGCACCCGCCGGCCAAACAGAAAGAAGACCGTCAGTCCCACCGCCATCCCCGCCAGGCGGATCCACAGGCTCACTTCGGTGAGGGGACCTACCGGCAGCAGGACCATGCGGGCAATGAGTCCTGCCAGCATGGCATAGGAAACGCATGTAATCCATTGAAAGAAATCGCTTTCCGGATTCACCTTGCGGGAAAGAAGGACACCCAGCAGACGCCACAGGTAGGTGGCGCCAATGGCGCCGATGACCACCAGCCAGAGGAGGGCATCCTCATTCATGTGGCGCCTCGGGTGCGGTGAATCCAGAATGCCAGCGTGCCGCCGACCAGGCCGGTGGCGAGCAGACCCCATTCCGGGGACAGCCAGTGGAACACCGGTCCCAGGGGAGCACCGATCAGCATGGCGCCGATCGCCGGACCCAGGCGGGTCCCCGCAAGCAGCACCGCGAAAAACAGGGGATTGAGGAAGATCAGTCCCAGTGCGGCCGGCGGCGCCATGGCGCCGACGCCGTAGTAGCCCAGTGCCGTGCCAAGCAAACCCGCGCTCATGCAGATGCCGGCAAAGGCGACAAAGTAGCGGGGCCGCTGGCTCATGGCGATCTCGGGGAACCGGTTCAGGCCCGCCGCCCAGGAATTGATCGACAGCAACTGCACCAGGGCGTACATCCAGCCATAGTGCCGGACGCCGCCGCGCATGAGCGGAATGAAGGATACCGCCATGGGAAAGAAACGGGCATTTGCCAGGGATACGGCCAGGATCACGAACAGTGCGGAGACCCCGGCGGCATGCATCTCGGCCAGGGCCAGCTGGCCCGGCAGCCCCCAGATCCCGGCGGTGGTGCCGAGGGCCATGCCGAGGTTGAAACCGCTCTCCATGGCGAGGGAACCGAACCCGGTCATGCCGGCGAGCAGCATGATCGCCGGAAAGCCGAACGCATCCCTGGCGGCCTGGCGGTAGGTTGGTCCGGGAGAGTCGATCACGCGGTCATGCCGGGCGTTACCTCGTAACCCGGCTCCTCGGGTTCGTCGTCGGCGATTTCCGCGGGGAATCCGGGTGCGAGCACCGGGGTGCCGATCTGTTCCTCCAGCCGGCGGATGATGTTCGGCGACAGTTCCCTGGCGCCGTAACGCGCCTCGCCGTCCCTGAAGATGTCCACCAGCAGGGGCGCCAGTTCCAGGTCCAGTCCGGAACGCTTCGCGATTTCATGGAAAATGCCGATGTCCTTGCTCACCAGGTCCATGGTGAAGTTGATGTCGCGGCTGCCGTTCAGTATGACCTGGCTCTCGGTTTCATGGACGAAGGAATTGCCGGACGAGATCCGGATCGCCTCGTAGGTGGTATTCAGGTCCATTCCGGCCATCCTGGACGTGGCCAGCGCCTCGCACAGGCTGACGAGATTCGCCGTGGCCAGGTAATTGGTCACCACCTTCAGGACCGACGCGGACCCGAGTCCGCCGGTATGCAGGATGCGCCGGCCCATGACGGTCAGTACCGGCAACATGCGCTCGAACACCGGCCGGTCGCAGCCGGCGAATATCGCGATGTTCCCGGTTGCGGCGCGGTGGCAGCCCCCGGAAACGGGGCAGTCCACGGGGTCGGCCCCCGCAGCGCGTACCATCTCGCCGAGACGCAGTACCTCGGCCTGGTCGGTGGTGCTCATTTCGGCCCAGATCTTGCCCGGTCCCAGCCCGGCTATGACGCCATCGCCAGCCTCGAGAACCGCGGCGCTGGCAGCCGGGCTCGGCAGACAGGTAATGAGAACGTCCACGCCTTTTGCCATGGCCATCGGGCTTTCCCCCCACCTGGCGCCCCGCTCGAGGAATGGTTGCGCGGCCTCCCGGTTCAGGTCGCGCACGGTAAGGTCGAAGCCGTTTCGCAAAAGACTGCCGGCAAGTTTGCCGCCGACATTGCCAAGGCCGATAAATCCTACGCTGGTCATCAGGTGATTCTTGCAGTGGTCGAAGGTTGAGGAACACCGCCGGTAACGGCCGGCGGCGCTGGAATTATAGGGACAGCGGTGAGAACTCCCAAGTCCGATTTTCGGGCAGGCTCCTCCCCGGGGCCTGGCGTGGTACCAGCGGAGCCTTCCGGTTCTTCCCCGGCAGCCGGGTTGCCCTGCGGCCCGTGCCGGAGCCCGGCAAGGATTTCCACGGACTTCGGTATTCTGCCTTCTGGTATGATGGCCCCCCGGTCCCGTAGACACCGAATACACCCTGTCCCGCTCCCCCGGGCACCACCCCCGTCCCCGATGGCCCTGCTGATCGATATCCGCCAGCCTGACTGGCTCACGGAAAATGCACTCAAGGACCAGCTGGCGCCGCAACTGCCCGGTGTCGAGATACTGCTCTGCGACCCTGGCCCGAAGGCGGCCGAGGTCACCATGCTGGCAGCGGTTCGGCTGCATGCCGGTGTGGCGGCTTCATTGCCCAACCTGCGGCTGGTGCAGAAGCTCGGAGCCGGGGTGGACGGCATCGTGCGGGATCCGGACCTGCCTCCAGAGGTCCGGGTATGCCGCCTGAAGCCCCTGGCCCCGGCGGTGGAAATCTCCGAGTATTTCCTGGCCCATGTCCTCGGCCGGCAGCAACATATCGCCAGGTACCGGGATCAGGCAGCACGCCGGGAATGGCGGCAGCATCCGCCGCGGCAGAGCGCCGGGACCACGGTGGCGGTGCTGGGTCTCGGGCATATCGGGTCCATGGTCGCGGATTACTTTGCACGGCTGGATTTCCAGGTGCTGGGCTGGAGCCGCTCCCCAAAGGACCTGCCCGGTGTCGAATGCCATCACGGCAAGGACACGCTGGATGCCGTGCTGGGACAATCGGACTATATCGCCAGTGTGCTGCCGTCCACCCCGCACACGGTGAATCTCTTCGATGCGGACCGGATCGCCAGGATCAAGCCCGGGGCGGTGCTGATGAATGCCGGGCGGGGAGACCTGGTGATGGCGGACGCCCTGGTCGCGGCCCTGGACTCGGGCCACCTTGCCGGGGCGGTGCTGGATGTCTTTCCGCAGGAGCCCCTGCCGGCCGAAAGCCCGCTCTGGACGCATTCCGGGGTCACGGTGACCCCCCATGTCTCCGGCTGGCACCTGGACGAGGGTTTCGACGATGTGGCCGAGAACTACCGACGGCTCATGGCGGGGGAGCCGCTGCTGCACGAGGTGGACCGCCGGGCAGGCTACTGACCGGCCTCACCACTCGCCACGCAAATGGCTTTCGGGTGATTCCCGGCAGGGCTGCGGGGCGGTCGGTCTCGCGCCTGTCGGAATGGTGTGCCCGTTAAGGCGCAGCGGGCTGTTCCAGCTCCCGAAGAACATGCTCCGCGAAACCGTGCCCCGCCTCGGCGTAGAGATTGTAGGTCACGCAGCCCAGACCTTCGAGTTCGGCCTTGTGGTCCGGGTAGCGGGAAATAACCGCCAGGACGCCGCGGTAGTCGAACCGCTTCGCCAGGTCGACCACATAGAGGTTTTCGCGGTGATTGGACAGGCTCGCCAGCAGCATGCGTCGTTTTGCCAGGCCGGCATCCATCCAGAAGTCGTAGTCGCTGGCGTCGCCGGGTATGCAGCGGTATCCCTCCCCGGCAAGTTTTCTTGCCTTGTCCAGGTTTTCCTCCACGCCGACCACGACGTCGCCGTACTGTTCACGGAGTGTCTCGTACGCGCCGACACCGACGCGGCCCATGCCGAGAACCACGATCTCGGCGTTGCCGAGGCCCATGAGCTGTTCCCGCTCCAGCCGCTCCCTGCGCTCGAAACGGTGCAGGGGCGCGGCAAAGCGGCCGTACAGATCGTGTACCCTGGTATTGAAGGGTGTCGCGATGAAGAGCGACAGCGCCATGGCCAGGGCAAGGGTGGTCAGCCATTCCGGTGACAGCATGCCCGTTCCCACGGCGATGGCGGCCACGATGAGACCGAATTCCGAGTAGTTGAACAGGGAAAACCCCGCCACGAAGGCGGTACGGGCGCGCAGCCCGAAACCGACCAGGAGAAAGTAGTAGATCAGTGGCCGGAGAAAGATGAGCAGCGAGAGGGCCAGGGCCACCAGCAGCATCTCCGGCGACGGCAGGCCGAAGAATCCGATCTGCAGGAAAAACCCGATCAGGAACAGGTCCTTGAGGGAAAGCAGGCTCTTGTAGAGTTCGCTCGATTTCTCCGCTGATCCCAGCAGGACGCCGAGCAGCAAGGCGCCGAGACCGCCCTTCAGATGCACCAGTTCGAACAGTTCGTATGCCCCAATGGCGGTCGCCACCCCGAACAGTACCAGCAGTTCACCATGACCTGCCCGGTCAAGCAGTCTTGTGAGCACGGGCCGCAACAGCGGCAGCGCAAGGAGTCCCAGGGCCCAGGGGCTCGGCATCCTGTCCGCCGTCAGCACCAGGAAACAGACCGCAAACAGGTCCTGAATGATGAGGATGCCGATGGCAATGTCGGCGTGGAGTGCCGCGCCCTCCCCGCGTTCCTCGATGATCTTCACCGCGAACACCGTGCTCGAAAACGACAGCGCAAAGGCCAGTGCCCATGCGGCCGGATTGGATTCCAGTGCCAGCGCCGGAATGAGAATCCCGGCCAGAAGGATCACCGGCACGGTCAGCACCACCGCGATCAGCATGTGGGCGGTGGCGGTGCCCCAGACCTGAACCTGCTCCAGCTCCCGCAGGTTCAGCTTGAGGCCGATGGTGAACAGAAGCAGGGTGATGCCGAGGTCCGCCAGCGGACGGATCGTCTCGATGTCGCCCACGCCGGCCTCGTGCGCGGCGAAACCGGCCAGCAGGAATCCCAGCAGGGGCGGGTAGCCAAGGCGGCGGAACACCAGTCCGGCCAGGAATGCGATGAGCAGCAGAACCGCGATCATGGTTGGAATTCTAGGGCATGATGCAACCCGTGTGACCGCCAGGCCGGTGAGGGGAAGGTGGTCAACTCAGGGGCGGCGCGCCGCCTTCGGCCGTGCGCCTTTCGATGAACGCGTCCAGGGCTTCCAGGCGCGCCTCGTCCCGCCGGGGCGCCTCGAAGGTGTCGAGCAGGCCCTGCCAGATGGCCGTGGCCCTCTGGTCGGCGGTCGGACTGCCTTTTTCCAGCCATTGCCCGTAATTGGAGTGATCCGCGACCAGCGGGTCGTAGAAAGCGCTGCGGTAGCGTTCCATGGTGTGCCCGGTGGCGAAGAAGTGCCCCCCGGGGGCCACGTCGGCAATGGCCTCGAACGCCATTTCCGCGTCGTCCACGGGGGTCCGGGTACAAAGTTCGGCGAAGGTCTGCACCATTTCGAGATCGGTGATCATTTTCTCGTACCCGAAGGTCAGGCCGCCCTCCAGCCAGCCCGCGCTGTGCATCACGGCGGTGGCGCCTGCCAGCACGGCTGCCCAGCCGCTCAGTTCGGTTTCGTGGGCCCCCTGGGCGTCGGCCACATTGGCGCCGCTGCCGGCCGAAGAGCGCCAGGGCAGGCCGACCCTGCGTGCCAGCTGACCCGAACCCAGGGTGGCCTTGATGTGTTCGGGCGTGCCGAACGTGGGGGCGCCCGACTTCATGTCCACGTTGGAGGCGAAGTTGCCGTAGAGCACCGGGGCGCCCGGATTGGCAACCTGGCTGAGCGTGATACCGGCAAGCGCTTCGGCATGCTGGAGGCTGAGCGCTCCCGCCACGGTGATCGGCGCCATGGCGCCGAGCAGGCAGAACGGGGTGATCATGCAGATCTGGTTGTTCAGGGCAAAGTCGATGATTCCCTGGGCCATGGGGTTGTCGATCTGCCGGGGCGAGTTGGTGTTCACCACCGTGGTGGACCTGGGGGCGGAAAGGAATTCCTCTTCACTCAGGCCGTGCAGGATCCGGATCATCTCGAAGGCATCCGCCACCTGTCCGCGTCCGCGGCAGAATATCCATGGGGCCTTGTCGCCCACGGTCAACTGTACCCGGACCGTCTGGTAGTGGCGCAGGTGAACCGGCACGTCCTGGGGCTCGAGGGAAGCCCCCTGCATCTGCAGGACATCGAAGCACTGCGTGAGCTTCATCAGTTCGATGAATGATGCCAGGTCACCCGGACGGCGGCCGCGCGTGCGGTCGTACACGTTCGGACATCCCGCCCCCGCCTTGAAAGACAACCGACCCGGCGCCATCAGGAGATTCTTGCCCGGATGGGCACCCTTCAGGGTGAACGATGCCGGGGCCGAAGCCAGTGCCTGTTCGACGATATCGGAACCGATGCGCACCGTCCAGCTGTCGTCATCCACCAGCGCCCCGACCGCCTTCAGCCGGTCCCTGGCCTCGGGCAGCAGGATGCGGATGCCGAGTTCCTGCAGGACGCGCAGGGCGTTCCGGTGCAGGGACTCCACCTCGTCCTCCGTGAACACTGCCTGCGGCGTGAAGGGATTGGCAAGATTGTGATAGTCGACGGCGCGCGGCGGACCGGCTTCCTCGGCTCTTTCCCGGCGACCCTGCCGGCCGCCCCCCCGCTGTCTCGATCCGGGATTCATGTGGTAATCATGGCCAGTGGTTCAGGCCCGGAGGCGCTTGCCCTCGGGATCATGGGGTGATGGCGCAACCACCGCCGCATCGCATTCGATACCGACGATGTGGGTTTTCAGCCGGGTCCCGGGTTCGGCGAAAGCCGGTTCAACCAGGGCCATGGCCAGGCTTTTCCCGATGGTATGCCCATACCCTCCGGAGGTGATGAAACCCACCTGTTCTCCATCGCACCAGACCGGCTCATAGCCGGTGGCGTCGGCATCCACCGAGTCCACCGCCAGGGTCACCAGTCGACTGGCTGCGCTGTTGTCCTGCTGTTCCCGTAGAGCGGCGTCGCGGCCGATGAACTCCCCCTTGTCGAAGGCGATCCAGCGGTCCAGGCCGGTTTCCCCCGGGGTGTAGCTCTGGGTGAACTCCTTGGACCAGATGCCGAAACTCTTTTCCAGGCGCAGCGAATTGAGTGCATAGTTGCCCACCTCGCGCATACCATGATCCGCCCCTGCGGACAGGAGAGTCTCCCGAAGGGTGATGTGATCCGACGCCCGGCAGTTGATCTCGTAGCCGAGTTCACCCATTACCGACATGCGCGACACCCGCCCGCGCACCAGTCCCACGTCCATGACGGTGCAACCCAGAAAGGGGAGGGCGGACACGTCCTGGTGGGTCAGCGAGGCAAGAACCTTGCGTGAATTGGGCCCGGACAGGGAGAACCCGCACCAGTCGTCGGAGATATCCCGCACCGCTACCCGCTCATCTACGCCGATATGGTCATGGAACCAGCGCATGTGCCACTGGCGCAGGTAGTAGGACCCCATGATCCACCAGGTGCCGTCACCCCAGTTGATCACGGTGAGGTCGCCTTTCAGGCGGCCGCTGGGGGCCAGCATCGGCGCCAGCCGTGAACGGCCCTGCGCCGGAAGTCTGCTGGCCATCAGGCGGTCCAGCCAAGCCCGGGCATCGGCTCCGGTGACTTCGTAGCGCGAAAAGCCGGTGATGTCGAGCAGGCCGACCGCCTCGCGCACGGTCCGGCATTCCTCCGCGACGACGGGAAAGGCATTGGAGCGCTTCAGCGTCGGCGTCTCCTCGAATCCCGCGGGTCCGAACATGAGGGGGACCTCCAGACCCCAGGATTCCCCCCACAATGCGCCGGCCTGGCTCATGGCCGTATGGGCCGGCGCCTTCTTCAGCGGCCTCCCGGCCGGCAGCTGCTCGTTGGGGTAGGTCATGACGAATCGCCGGGAGTAGAACTGGCCCGTGGTCTGGCGGATGTACTCCCGGTTGGACGCGAAATCACCGTAGCGGGCGATGTCCATGGGCCAGGCGTCGGCCTCGGTTTCCCCGTGGATCATCCATTCGGCCAGGGTCTTGCCGACGCCGCCTCCCTGGAGAAACCCCGCCATCACGGCGCAGGAAAGCCAGTAGTTTTTCATCCCGGGCACCGGTCCCACCAGGGGATTGCCGTCCGGTGAGAATGTGAAAGCGCCGTTGACCCAGTTCTTGATGCCCACCTCCTGCAGGACCGGGTAGCGGTGGAATGCCATTTCCAGCTCGTCGGAAATGCGATCGATATCCTCCTGCAGAAGTTCGATGCCGTATTCCCAGGGAGCGCCGTCAATCTGCCAATGCTGGTGATTGATCTCGTAGATGCCGATCAATACGCCCTGCTGGTCCTGGCGCATGTAGGTGAATCCCTCGAGGTCCACGGTCATGGGGACCTCGAAGTCCAGCGCCGCCACCTCGGGGATGGTCTCGGTGACAAGATAGTGATGGCTCAGGGGAGAGAGCGGCAGGTCCAGGCCGACCATGCGTCCGACCTGCTTGGCCCAGAGGCCGCCGGCATTCACCACGTGCTCGGCATGGATGGTGCCTTTCTCGGTGACCAGGTCCCAACTGTGGTCCCGGCGCTGCTTGAGTTCCAGCACCCGGTTGTGCTCGATGACCGTGGCGCCGCGTTTTTTCGCCGCTCCGGCATAGGCGTGAACCGTGCCGGTGGTGTCAACGTACCCTTCCCGGTCCGCCCACAGTCCGCCGATGATCCCGTCCACGTCCATGATGGGACACTTCTCCTTGACCTCTGCCGGGGTCATCAGGTAGCAGTCCTTGATGCCGATGGTCTGGAACACGCGGTAGGCCGATTGCAGCCATTCCCAGCGTTCCGGTACGGAAGCCACGGTAATGCCGCCGGTCATGTGCAGGCCGATGGACTGGCCCGACTCCTGTTCGATTTCGGAAAGAAGATCGATGGTATAGGCCTGCAGGGCGGCCATGTTGGGGTCGGCATTGAGCGCATGGATGCCCCCGGCGGCGTGCCAGGAGGAGCCGGCGGTGAGTACCGAGCGTTCGATCAGGCAGACATCGGTCCAGCCGAATTTCGCCAGGTGGTAGAGGACGGATGCGCCGACGACGCCACCGCCAATGACGGCAACACGGTAGTGCTGCATGGGGGTTCTCCGGGTTCGCGGTCGAATGCGGGAATGCTATCGCCGGGCAACTTCACTGGCAATAGCGAAAATGCCCGATAAAACCCGGAAAGGCCAGACTTCGCGCACCGCGGGTTGTCTGCCGCCGCCGGCGGCCCGTCGCTGCCCCATCCCGGCAGCACGGTTCCGGGGGTACGACATCGGCCGATGCGGCTCCTGTTCAGGCTCAGGCGTCGCCGTAAGGCGAAAGGGCGCGCCAGTTGAATTGGCGTCGTGCCGCCCGGATCACCCTGCATTGGCGCGCGAACTTTCGTGCCAGCGCGTCCGGCGCCGAGGACGGGCCGTCGAATGCGGCCAGGATCTCCCGTTCGCTTGCTGCCCCCTTTTCGCCGCCGACAAGCCATGCGCCCCCCTGACGGCAGAGTCGGTCGAGTTCGCGGTAGAAGTGATGTGTGCGCTCACGGGCAAATGCCACGGCATGCCCGAATGTGTCAGGATTGTCGCTGGCAAGGGTCACGCGGTTGTGCGGGTCCACACCCCAGGGATTCATGTGCCCGTAGACGAGCACCTGGCCGTCGACATCCGGGGTGTTCTCGAAGTACGCGGCCAGTGACCCGACATACTCGCGGTTGATGTGCCAGAGTGCGAGTGCCTGGTCACCGGTGTGTTCCGGATCGAGACGGACCGTCGCATCGGTATGGCCCTTGAAGACGTATTTTCCACGCGGTGCCTGGGTGCGGGCGGCAAATGGAATACCTTCCCTCAGGTCGCGCATTTCCGCCGGATCCCTGAACATTTCCGAGTGTTCCAGGTCGATTCCCGCGATGGTCGGGCAATCCGCCTCGTCGTCGTCCAGCAGGTCCATGAGAAATGCGTCCGCGTCACCCTCGGTGCAGCCGTTCACGAAGACCAGGCCGTCGCAGCCTGCCGCACGGGACTTGGCCGCCAGCGACGCGGCACGGCGGCTGGCCGTATTGTCGGCACCCTGCGCCAGCATCGGCTCCATGGCATCGAGCGTGACATGCTCGATACCGAGGACCATGTCGGAGCTTCCCCGTCGGTTCACCAGGCCGCCATCGGACCCGTCGAGAAAGCACCATGGCGCCAGCCGCTCGAGCAGGGCGGCCAGGGATGCCGGTTCCGAGTCCACCGGCAGGGCAAAGGCGACTTCCGTGGACGGCAACCGGGAATAGCGGCAACGCACTGCACCGACTAATCCGGTCCAGCCGTAGGTGGCGGCGTGATCGGCAAGTTCCTCTCCCTCCAGTCGGCGGGTGCGCTCGCCGTCGAACAGCGCCGCGGCGGAGACGCTGTCGGAGAAATAACGGCGCTGCGGGCCCATGCCGCCGGTCATGAAGGTGGCGCCCACCTGGGCATAGGCATAGCTGGTGAGGTCCGCCCCAAGTACCCGGTGGCCCGGACCCAGCGATTCCGCCAGTGCCCGGTTGAGCTGATCAAGCGAAACCGCGGCGCCGGCGAAAATCCATTCATGCGCCGGGCAGACCACGATGTCGTCCAATGCCAGCGTCGTGACGTCGGCATCCTCGGCAAGGCGCAGGCTGGGACTGGCGGAAGGCTCGATGGACAGACCCACCACGGTGCCGTCCGCCGGCGGCCTCACCTGGAAAATCCCGCTGCCGCCGGAACGTGCGGACATCGGCAACAGCAATGTACTGTCACCGTGATGATCCAGGATCGTCCCTACGGACTCCCCGAGGTCAACCCGGCCGCGCAGGGCGTAGGCTGCATCAAGGACGACACGATTGTTCTCGCCGTCCACGAAATCGGGTTCAAGGGGTTTGAGCTCAGGCGCCAAGGCGGGAATGCTGTGGCAATGGACCGGGTCCGAATCATAACCCAGCGTTCGTGCAGGCGCAGTCGTTTGTCGTGGAAGGGGATTCGCACCCCGGATCATTCCGGTTTCCACCGGGGCGCCCCGCCGACTGACGCTGAACCACTGGCGTGTTTCCGCCGCGCGGTTTATGTTTCAGAAACGACACAATGACGGAAATGGAACCGGTGTGCCGGGCGGGAATTGGCAACCGCTCCGCTTTTCCTGTAGTCTTTATGCAAGTACCCTTCCGGAGTGGTGGCGGTCTGACGTCTACGCGGTGCTTGCTGTGGAAATTGCCATGCGTCCACAAGTCTCCCCCCAGAGGTTTCGCACGTTTGCAATACCTCCGGATTGTATGTGCCGGCCACTCCCGGCAGTATCACGGACGGTTCCGTTGCCTCCCGGTTCGCTTCCCCTGGCCGGTGGCGTACGAGGGTTGGATTCCCGCGATTCCGGAGTCGCCTCCTCTCGCCCGCAAGTCCCGCACGCCGCAATTTCAGGCGGTGCTGCGCCTACTGGAGATTCAGCATGAAATACAACATCGTGATGGTTGTTTCCATGGCGCTCTGCGCCGCCATCGGGCTCTGGGGTGTCTTCGACCCCGACGCGATGACGGCGGCCGCCCAGGCGCTGGTCAACTATTCCCTGACCGCGCTCGACTGGTTCTACCTGCTGCTGTGCACGTTCTTCTTCGTGTTCATGATCGTCATCGGCTTTTCCAAGTACGGCGACATCAAGCTCGGCGGTGACGACGAGGTGCCGGAATTCAGCACCGGCTCCTGGGTCGCGATGCTGTTTGCGGCGGGCATGGGTTCCGGGCTGCTGTTCTGGGGAGTCGCCGAACCCATCTATCACTTCATGTCGCCGCCCGGCATGGAGGGCGAAACCCCGGCCGCGGCCCGGCAGGCATTCGTCATCACGAATTTCCACTGGGGATTCCACGCGTGGTCGATCTACGGCTGCTGCGCGCTGGTGATCGCCTACGCCACGTTCAGGCTGGGCCTGCCGTCGATGATTTCGACGCCGATCCTCGTCGGGTTCAAGAACATCTTCGGGCCCAGGACACTGAGAAGTATCGGTTCCACCGCGGACATTCTCGCCGTGGTCGCGGTGATCTTCGGACTGGCCGGTTCCCTTGCAATGGGTACCCTGATGGTCCGATCGGGGATGAGCTCCGTGTTCGGCACCGACAACAGCTCCACCACGATCAGCTTCGCCATACTCGCCGCGCTGACGGTGTGTTTTCTCCTGTCCGCGTCCACCGGCGTTGACAAGGGCATCAAGATTCTGAGCAACATCAACATGATCGTCGCGATCGTGATCCTGCTGGTGGTGCTCTTCGGCGGTCCCACCGCCTATCTGCTCCAGGTCTTCGTCAACTCCATCGGCGACTACCTGATCCAGTTCATTCCCCTTTCGTTCAAGATCTACAGCTACCAGCCGCCGGCGTCGTGGAACTGGTTCCATGGCTGGACCCTGACCTATCTCATCTGGTGGCTTGCGTGGGGCCCCTTCGTCGGCATCTTCATCGCCCGCATCAGCCGGGGCCGGACCATCCGCGAGTTCGTGATCTTCGTTGTCGGGGTGCCCACGATCGTGTCGATGCTCTGGTTCGCCGCGTTCGGCGGTGCCGCCATCCACATCGAACTCTTCGGCGGGGGCGGCCTGGCCGAGAAGGTGTTCGCGGACGTCTCCGCGGCGCTGTTCGCCTTCTTTGAATACTTCCCGGCGACAGCCGTACTGAATTTCCTGACGGTATGCCTGATCTTCATCTTCCTCGTGACCAGCGCCGATTCGGGAACGTTCGTGATCAGCATGATGACGAGCCAGGGAAACCTGAACCCCCCGGTACGGGTGAAGCTGACCTGGGGGCTGATCATCACCGCCATCACGGTGGGAACCCTGGCCACGGGCAGTGTCTCCGTCGCCAAGGCGATGGCGATTACCGGAGCCATCCCGTTCACCGTGATCGTCATGCTCCAGATGGCGGGATTCGTTCGCCTGATACGGGAGGATCCGCAGGTGCGAAAACCGCGCACGACGGTGCACGATGTGGGCGATGATGCCCCTGAAAGCGCATCCGCGTGAGGAGGTCTGTCATGTCAAAGAAAATACTGTTGTTGATGACTGCCGCGGCGTTCGGGATGCTCCTCGCCGGTTGCGCGGACCAGAAGCAGAACCTGCGGGTCGGCTCCAAGCCGTTCACCGAGAGCATGGTCCTTGCCGAGATGATCTCCCAACTTGCGGAGAATGCCGGCATCCCGGTGGAACGCCAAATTCCCTTCGGGACCACCGACCAGGTGATGGAGGCAACCAAGCAGGGGGTGATTGACATCTATCCCGAGTACAACGGCACGGGACTGATCTTTCTCGGCCAGGCGCCGACGAGCGATGGCGAAGAATCGACCAAGATCGTGCAGAAGCTGTTCAATCCGCTCGGCATCGAGATGACCGGAAAGTTCGGATTTTCGAACGACTATGCCATCGTGACGACGAGCGAATGGGCCGAGGAGCATGGTGTCGATTCGATCAGCGACCTGGCCGGTCTCGACATGCCGCTGACTTTCGCGGTCGATACCGATTTCACGCAACGCCCCGCCGACGGTCTGCCGCACCTGTTGCGCCGCTACGGCATTACCGGAAGTTCCACTCTGGCGTTCCCGCTTGGAACGGAGGGCAAGGACCAGATCGTCTCGGCCCTGCTGGACGGGTCTGCCAATGTCGCCGAGTTGTTCGTCACCGACGGTCAGATCGCCGAATACAATCTCGTCGTACTTGAGGACGACCTGAGATTCTTCCCGGTATACGAGGCGGCGCCGCTGGTCCGCTCGGATGCCTTGAGGACTTTCCCCGAACTGTCGTCAGTGCTCGACAGGCTGTCCGGCGCCATCAACGCCGAGGACATGCAGCAGATGAACAAGACCGTGGATCTCGATGCCCAGACCCCGGCGAGTGTCGCGTCGGCATACCTTGCGGGCAAGGGACTGCTGCCGGAAGGAGCCGCTTCGGCGAACGTGGAGCGCCTGCTCGTGGTCGGCGACCCGGGCTTGTCCCGGAGCAGCGAGACTGCCAGGGCGCTGCGGGCAATCCG
>JAJDTE010000040.1:0-25738 GCA_022827325.1 Gammaproteobacteria bacterium
GATACGGGATTCCGAGCTGGAAGTCGGCCTCGTGGAACTGGCCCTACGCCCTGGTGATGTTTTTGCTTGCGTCGGGATGGCTGCTGGTGCTGTCGCGTTTTCTGACCTGACGGCCCGGGCGGGCGAAATCATCCGGCACGGATCGCGTGGTTGCAGGATTGCGTCCTGAAAACCCCGCGCGGCCGTGCCGGATGGATACCCGGAAAATCCGGCAGGAATCCCGGGAGGGGGACCCTGCCGTGGTGTCAATCGTCATCGTGATCGTGATGGCGGCGGTGCCACCGGTCGCTCATCGACAGGGCACCGTCATCGTTGCGATCCAGCATCTCGACGATGCTCCCGAGCGGACGGTCGTACTCCGCGCGCGAGACGATGGCATCGCCATCCCTGTCGAGCAACTGGAATACGCGCACGGTGAGCGGGCGCGTGGTCTCCTGCCACAGACCGGCGAACTCCTCGAGACCGAGGTTGCCGTCGCCGTTGGCGTCGTACTTCGCGTGACGGCCGTTCCGCACCTGGTCGATCTCCGCCTGGGTGAGCTTGCCGTCGCCGTCCGCGTCGACGGAATGGAACATTTCCGTCGCGATCAGCTTGAAGTGGCCTTTTCCGTGATGGCCGCCGCCGTGACGATTGTATGCGTAACCCGCACCTGCAAGCAGGGACACGGCGATGCCGGAAACGATCAATACCTTGGTTCTGGTTTTCATGGGTCTACTCATTCAGTGTCAGTGGATGTGGCGGGGTAATGTATGAGGAGATTGTCACAAAACCTTGTCACCGAAGACGCCGGTTTGTCCCGGGCGGTACCCGGGGGGCGGTCTGATACATCCTGATACAATTTTCCCTTGCATGTTGCGAGGGGACGCGTAAGCTGGCACCCATGGACGCAACACCACATATTCTCGTGGTCGACGATCACCGCGAGATCCGCGAACCCCTGGCGCGGTACCTGGAACGCCACGAGGTGCGCGTGACCGCGGTCGAGAGCGCCCCCGCAGCCCGGCACGCGCTGCGCGCCGCGGCGGTGGACCTCGTCGTCCTCGACATCATGATGCCGGGCGAGGACGGCCTCGAGTTCTGCCGGCACCTGCGCGAGACAACGCGCATTCCTGTCATCCTGCTGACCGCCATGGCCGAGGACACCGATCGGATCGTGGGCCTTGAGGTGGGGGCCGACGATTACGTCACCAAGCCGTTCAATCCCCGGGAACTGCTGGCCCGGATCAAGGCGGTGATCCGGCGCGCGCAGAGCCTGCCGCCCGAACGGGAGCCGGTTTCCGCCGTCATGTGGCGGTTCGACCGCTGGTCGCTCCACACCGACCGGCGCGAGCTGGTCGACGACGCGGGGGTGGTGACGCCGCTGTCCACGGGAGAGTTCCGGCTGCTGGTGGCGTTGCTGGAACGCCCGGGGATGGTGCTTTCCCGGGACCAGCTTCTCGATCTGACCCGGGGACGGCGCGCCGCGCCCTACGACCGCGCCGTCGACAACCAGGTCAGCCGCCTTCGCCGCAAGATCGAGCGTGACCCGGGCAACCCGGAACTGCTCACCACGGTGTGGGGAGGCGGATACCGGTTCACCGGCAAGGTGGAACGCGGGTGAGGCTGGCGCCGAAAAGCCTGGCGGGACGGCTCACGTTGCTGCTGCTGATCGCCCTGGCCATCGCCCAGGGCGTTGCCATGATCCTTTTCACCCGGGAACGCATCGAGGCGGTGCGCCATGCGCACCAGGACAATATCATCCTCCGCACGGCCACCGTGGCGCGACTCCTGCGGGATACGCCGCCGACGCTTCACGGGGCCGTCGTTGTCGCGGCCAGTACCGATTTCTCGCGGTATTCGCTGACGGACACACCCCTGGTCGGCCGCGACGGAGCCGGGGTGCGGGCCAACGCCATCGCCGCCAGGCTCTCCGTGGCGCTCGAGACGGACCGGGACCGGGTGATGGTGGCACCGATGTGGAGCCGGCATCGGCATCACGATGACTGGGATGAGGATGAGGATGAGGATGAGGATGATGAGGATGAGGATGAGTGGGAAGACGGGAAACGGCACAAGAATGGCCGTCACGGCGGGGATCACGATCACGGCCCGCGGCACCGCCGGCTCCTGTGGTTCACCGCCTCCGCGGCGCTGGATGACGGGCGCTGGCTGAACGTCGAGGTCGGTCCGCCACCGGGGGCGCCGCCCTGGGGCTCGACGTTCGTGCTGTCGTTCATGCTGTCCGCGCTCGGCATCGCCGTCGTGGCGGTGCTGACGGGACGCCGAATCGCGAAGCCCATGCGCAGGCTGGCCGCCGCGGCCGGGAAGCTCGGCCGTGGCGAGACGGTGGAGGACCTGCCCGAAGCCGGTCCCCTGGAAACCCGGGACACGGTGCGCGCCTTCAACGTCATGCGCGAACGGCTCGACCGCTTCGTGCGCGACCGTACCGCGATGCTCGCTGCGGTTTCCCACGACCTCAGAACTCCGATCACCAGCCTGCGCCTGCATGCGGAGATGATCGAAAACGAGGAGACCCGGGCGAAGATCGTTGCCGCACTGGACGAGATGCAGCGGATGACGGAGGACACGCTCGCATTCATCCGCGAGGACATGCAGCGGGAAGGCACCCGCACGGTGGATCTTCATGCGCTGGTCGACAGCGTGGCCACGGACCTCGCGGATCTCGGGCATGAAATCGCGGTGGCGGACAGTGACCGGATCCTGGTGTCCTGCCGTACGGTGGCGCTTCGCCGCGCGCTCCGTAACCTGCTGGAGAACGCCTGCAGGTACGGGGACCGGGCGAAAGTCCGGATCGTGCCGGGCGACGCCCAGGTTCGCATCGACGTCGAGGACGAGGGGCCGGGCGTACCGGAAGCGGAACTTGAGCGGGTGTTCGAGCCTTTCGTACGGCTCGAGGCATCGAGGAGCCCGGAGACCGGGGGCACGGGGCTCGGCCTTGCCATTGCACGCAGCATCGTCCGGGGCCATGGCGGCGACATTCAGCTGGAGAATCGCCAGACGGGGGGATTGCGCGCGACTGTGACACTGCCCGCAGACGGACAGGGGTAGTAGTCCCGGACCTGCCCGGCCCCCGGGTGGATCAGGCGTCTGCCCTTCTTTTCAGGATCACGGACAGGTTGACCGGGCACATCGTGAAGGCCATGCGCTCCCCGACTTGGTCCGGGGCCACTGCCGCCTCCAGGTCGAAATTGCGGCACAGCATCGCCAGGATCATGCGGATTTCGAGCAGCGCCAGGCTCCGCCCGGGGCAAATGCGTGGGCCGGCCCCGAAGGGAATGAAGGCCTGGCGCTCATGGGGCCGGTGTCTTTCCCCGGGCGGCACGAGCCAGCGGTCGGGATCGAAATCACTGCCGTCGCCGAAGTTCTCGTTGCGGGTCGCCATGCGGCGGGCGAGGATGGTGACCGGCGTCCCTTTCGGTACCCGGCAGCCGAGTATGTCCATCTCCGTGACCGTCTCGAGAATCTGGAGCGGTGCGACGGGTTTCAGGCGCATCACCTCGTTGCAGAACGCATCGACAAAGGGGAGCCTGCCCGCCTGTTCCGGGTCCTCGATGATCCGGCCGGGCGCGACAAGGGCATCGACCTCATCCCTGGCCCGGCGGAAATGCTCCGGGTCCCCGGTCAGATAGTGCACGGCCCAGGCGATGCTGTTTGCCGTCGTGTCCTCGCCCGCAAGAAGCAGCGTGCCCGCATTGGCGAACACCTCCTCGTCCGAGAACCCGGACCCCTCCTCGGCGAGCGCGGCCAGGATGGATTCGAGGAAATTCGTCGGTGCCTGCATCCGGCCCGGTTCCGCCGCCATCCGCTCCCGGGTAGCCTGGACCATGTCGCCAACCTCCTGCTCCAGCGCAATCAGTGCGCGATCCATTGCACGGTCCGACGGCAGGCGAAAGATGCGCCAGTAGGGGAAGATGGAATTGACCCTCCGGTTGAGCACGGGAAAGACCTTGTCCAGGTGCCGCTGGATCACCGGACCCTCGGTTTCCAGGGTATTTGCATCGATGCCGAAGGCAACCTGCATGGTGACGTCGACGGTGAAGCGCATCAGGTCGCGGCACAGGTCCACGGGCTCCTGCCTGTCCGCGGCCGATTCCCAGCGCCGCTTGAGCCGCCCGACCATCACCTGCATCTGCGGGAAAAGGGTTTTCAGCCTGGTGCGGCCAAGGGCACCCGCGACGATACGGCGCTGGCGCCGCCAGTCCCCTCCCTCCGCCGCGAATACCCCCTTCAGGCGCATGTCGGAGGCCGTCAATTCAATCATGGAAGGGCGCCGGAATCCGTCGGGACGGTCGATCAGCATGCGCTGGACGGCCTCGCGATCCGAGACCACCAGACCCCGGATCGGTCCGTAGCGGACAACGAACATGTCCCCGTACCGTTCCGCCCACGCCTCCAGTTGCAGATGCAGACGGTCAAAGCGGACCTGGTGCAGGTTGCCGACCAGCGGGAGCCCCCGGGGACACGGAAGGTCCCGAAGCGTCTTTTCCGTCAACAGGCCGGAGTCCAGGCGTTCGCCTCCCTGCATGCTCATTTCAATCGGGACAGTTCGGAAAAATCATGCTGGGATGGGCCGGCATACCGGGATCTTCGCGGTCCGGCGCCAGGGAGTCGCCCCTGACGTACTGGCGCGACGGGAAGTGAGGCGGGGCCGATATGGCCACGTCTGTCCGATTTGTTCTCATGCAAAAAGAATAGCATACGGACATCCGGAAATCGTGCCGGCCGGGATGGAGATGAGAAGGAGGACGGAGGACGGGTTCGTGAACCGGTGCCGTGTTGTTCAGTTCTTTCCGCTGCCACGAACCGGGCGATTGGAGTTGACAAATTATACAAGAAGTATACATTATGTCTCCTAATCGGACGCCGCAACGCGGCCCGCAGGGCGGCATCGACTGAATGCGCCCCTTGTCGACCAAAGGCATTGTCGCCCAGCGGCTGGACCATTACGGGGCATGGCCGGGCCGGGCCTTGCGCGGATGAAAATACTGCAATGAACATGCGGAGGCGAAAAATGCCCAGAGTATCGAACGACCACTGCTTCCGGGACCTGAAGCGAAGAATTCTCGCCCTCGAACTCGGGCCGGGAACACACCTCGACGAGGTATCCCTTTCCGACGCCTATGGCATCTCCCGCACGCCCCTTCGGGAGGTGCTGCAACGGCTCTCGGGGGAAGGTTATGTCCAGCTCCAGGCCAACCGCGGAGCCAAGGTCGCCTCGATGGACATTGCCACCATGCGGACCTTCTTCCAGACGGCGCCCATGGTCTACGCCAACATCGCGCGGCTCGCGGCGGAGAACCGGAAGTCCGGGCAGATCCGGGAGCTGAAGGCCACGCAAAAGGATTTCATACGGGCCATCCGCAGCACGGATCCCACGGCCGCGGTGCTGTGCAACCACCGGTTCCACGAGATCGTCGGCCAGATGGCACACAATCCCTACCTGATGGCTTGCCTCGACCGCCTGCTGATCGATCACACCCGGCTGGGCCAGACCTTCTACCGTCCCGCCGCACCTGCCGAGAAGGTCCTGATCCTGAAAGCCGCCGAGCAGCACGATGCCATGATCCTGGCCATCGAGGCACAGGAGGCAGGCCTCGCCATCGACCTCACGCTGCAGCACTGGGACCTGTCACGAGACCGCATCGAGCGTTTCGTGCGGCCGGACCCGCTCCCGGTAGACGTGGTTTCCCTGAAGGACCGGCGCCATGCGATTTGACGGCATCTACACGCCCCTGGTCACCCCGTACCGCGACGATTTCACCCTGAACGGAGCGGCGCTCGCCGAGACCGTCGAGTTCCTGGTCGGCGCGGGAGTCCACGGCATCATCGTCGCGGGCACAACGGGCGAGTACTACGCCCAGGGTCCCGAGGAGCGGATCGAACTGATGGGGCGCGTCAGGACCCTGGTGGGAGACCGCCTGCCACTGATCGTCGGCACGGGCGCGATGCGCACCGAGGACAGCATTCTCTATGCCGAGGCGGCGAAAAAAGCCGGGGCGGACGCGCTCCTTGTGGCTACGCCGCCCTATGCCTGCCCCACAGGCCGCGAGATCGCGCTCCACGCACTGGCGATCGACCGGGCGGCAAACCTGCCGGTCATCCTCTACAACTATCCTGGCCGCATGAGCGTGAACATGGACGAGGAATGCCTCGACCGGCTCGGCCGTTCGCCCAATTTCCGTGCAATCAAGGAAAGCTCGGGAGATCCGAACCGACTGCACATGCTGGCACGCGACTACCCACACATCGCGCTGTCCTGCGGGATGGATGACCAGGCGCTCGAATTCTTCGCCTGGGGCGCGCGCAGCTGGGTCTGCGCCGGCTCCAACTTCGCCCCCGAGGCACACATCGCGCTGCATCGCGCCTGCGTCCGGGAGGGCGATTTCACCAAGGGCCGGGCCATCATGTCGGCCATGCTGCCGCTGATGCGCGTACTCGAGCAGGGAGGAAAGTTTGTCCAGTGCATCAAGCATGGACTGACGATGCGCGGGATCGATGCCGGCCCGCCCCGCCGCCCGCTCCAACCGCTCAACAAGGACGACAAGCGCGAACTGGAGGAGGTCATCCGCACCATGAACAAGACGATAGAAGCCATTGAGAGGGGCTCGAGATGAAGGAACTGCTGACCCGGGCGGAGTACGCCGCCATCGCCGCCGGACTTGACCTGCCCTCCGCACCGTTCATCGACGGCAGGTATCAGGCAGGCACCGGCCCCGTCATGCCGACCGTGAACCCCGCCACCGGCGAGAGCCTCACCACCGTCGCATCCGCGGGCCCCGAAGACGTCGACCGCGCCGTCCGGAAGGCACGCGAGGCGTTCGAACAGGGGCACTGGTCACGCCTGCACCCGTCGCAGCGCAAGGACATCCTCATCCGGCTGTGCAAGTACATCACCCGCAACCGGCGCGAACTGGCGGTGATGGAAAGTCTCGATTCCGGAAAACCGATCCGGGACTGCGAGACCATCGACATCCCCGAGACGATTCACACGATCAAGTGGCATGCCGAGGCCGTCGACAAGATCTACGAACAGGCCGGACCAGCGGGAGATGACGCGGTCTCGATCATCGTACGCGAGCCGGTGGGTGTCGTCGCCGCCGTCCTTCCCTGGAACTTCCCCCTACTCATGCTTGCCTGGAAGATCGGCCCGGCGTTGGCCGCAGGCTGCTCCGTGATCGTCAAGCCCGCGGAGCAGACCCCGCTCACCACCCTTCGCGTTGCCGAACTGGCGCACACGGCCGGGGTGCCCCGCGGAGTACTGCAGGTGCTCCCGGGCGACGGCCCCACCACCGGGGAACCCCTGGGCCGGCACATGGACGTGGACATGGTTACGTTCACCGGTTCGACGGAGACCGGGCGCCGCTTCCTCCAATATGCCGCGGACACCAACCTGAAGAAGGTTGTCCTCGAATGCGGCGGCAAGAACCCTGCGATCGTCCTTGAGGACGCCGAGAACCTCGACCACGTCGCGTCCCACGTCGTCAATGCCGCGTTCTGGAACATGGGAGAAAACTGCTCCGCAGCCTCAAGACTGATCGTCCACAATGCGGTCAAGGCGCCCCTGATGGAGCGGATCGAGGCCCGCCTGCGTGACTGGAAGACGGGCGACCCGCTCGACCCGGCCAACCACCTCGGCGCCCTGATCGACGAGGCGCATTGCGCCAAGGTGGCCGGCTACCTGCGCGACGGCGACGCCCCGGAGGGTCTGTTCATCACGCCAAGGGTTTATGACGTCGAAAAGGACGATCCGCTTGCACGGGAAGAAGTGTTCGGGCCGATCCTGGGGGTGATCGGGGTTGCGTCGACGGAAGAGGCCATTGAAGTCGCCAACGACACCGCCTACGGACTCACGGCCAGTGTCTTCACCGCCAATGCGCGCACGGCGGTCCGGACCGCACGGGAAATCCGCGCCGGCACGGTCACCGTGAACTGTTACGGGGAGGGAGACATCACCACGCCCTTCGGCGGCTACGGGCAGTCGGGATTCGGCGGACGGGACAACGGTGTCCATGCCCATGACCAGTACACCGAGTTCAAGACGATCTGGATCGACCTGACCGACCCCAGGGACGGGGACACTGTCGGGTGACCACGCTCGAGAAACCCGCCCGCCGCGGGCGCGATGCCCGCAAGGCCGTCCGCCAGGTCCGTGATGCCACGATGCTGCCCGCGCTGGAGCGCCGCCTTCCGCTGGTGGAACCGATGGACGAGGAGGAAATCCTGCGGATCGATGCCGCCTCGATGGAACTCCTGGAAAACGTCGGGGTCGTCTTCCGCGACCCTGTCGCGCTGGAGGACTGGCGCGGCGCCGGGGCGAAGGTGGTGGACGAGACCGTTTTCCTCGACCGGGATCTCGTGCGCGAACTGGTCGCCGGCATCCCTGAAAGCTTTACCTACCACGCCCGGAATCCCGCGAACAACCTGCCTTTCGGCAGGGACCACTCGATGTTCGTGCCGATGACGGGTGCACCCTACCTGCGGGATCTGGAGGATGTCCGCCGCAGCCCGACCCTTGATGACCTCGCCGATTTCCACCGGCTGTCGCACATGCTGCCGGCGCTCCATTCCAGCGCCCATCACATCGTCGAGCCCTGTGACCATCCGATCAGCCACCGCCACCTGCGGATCACCTATTCCTCGATCAAGCACTCCGACAAGACGTTCATGGGCATGACGACAAGCCCGAAAAACGCCGAGGACGTGATGGAGATGTGCGCGCTACTGTTCGGGGCAGAGTTCATGGAGACGCATCCGGTCGTGACCGGCAACTGCAACGGCAACTCGCCGCTCGTATGGGACGAGATCATGCTCGGCGCGATGCGGGCCTTCTGCCGCCGCAACCAGCCCGTTCTTTGTTCACCATTCGTCCTCGGCGGCGCCAATACGCCGGCCTCGGTGGCACCGGCCGTCGCGCAGCTCAATGCCGAGGCCCTCTCGGCGCTGGCCTATACCCAGGTGGTGCGGCGCGGATGTCCCGCAATCTACGGCCATTACCTGTCGACCGTGTCGATGAAGTCGGGAGCGCCGATGGCCGGCACCCCCGAAATCAGCCTGATGAACTTCATGATCGGCCAGATGGCCCGGTTCTACGGTGTGCCCTGGCGCACATCCGGGGCCCTCGGCGGCGCCAAGCTCCTGGACGCGCAGGCAGGCTACGAGAGCGCCACCACGCTGCAGGCCACCCTCTTCGCCGGGGCGAACTACATCTGGCATTCTGCCGGCTGGAACGAGGCCGGCATGCACTGCTCGATGGCCAAGTTTGTCGTTGACGCCGAGCAATGCGCCATGGCCTACCGCATGGCCGAAGGCATCCGCTGGGACGATTTCGGCGAAGGGCTCGCTGCGATTGCCGACATCGGCCCCGGGGGGCACTACCTGGGGCATGCCCACACGCTGGAGAATTTCCAGCGCGCCTTCTTCATGCCGGAACTCTTCGACAACAACTCCATCGAGCAGTGGCAGGCCGAGGGCTCCGTCGCCACCACCGAACGTGCCCTACGCCATGCCCGGGAACTGCTCGCCGGCTACGAGGAACCCGGGCTGGACGACGGCGTGGACGAGGCACTGAAGGACTTCATCGCCAGGCGGGAACGAGAAGTTCCCGCGGCCGATGCCCTGAACCAGACCCACTGAAGCAATGGTCCGCATGGCCGGTATCACTGTAAGGCGCCTGCCCAGGGACCCGGGACCCGCCGGGTGGAACCGCCTGCTGCCGGAACCGGAGCCGGCCACGCCGCTGGAAGGCGCACAGACTACCGACTGGCTGGTGATCGGCGCCGGCTTCGCCGGGCTCGCGGCAGCCCAGCGACTCTCTCAGGTCTGTCCTGGCGACCGTATCACCGTGCTCGACGCGACGCGGGTGGCCGATGGCCCGGCGGGGCGAAACTCCGGCTTCATGATCGACCTGCCCCACGACCTGGCATCCGGCGATTACGGTGGCTCCCTCGATTCGGATATCGCACAAACCGGGGACAACCGCATCGCCATCGACTTCGCGCGCGAAATGGCGGAGGAATTCAGCCTGCCCGACGAGTCGTTCACTGTTTCCGGCAAGATCAACGCCTCGGCCACGGAAAAGGGTGACCGGCTCAACCGGGACTATGCCGCGCACCTGGCACCCATGGGGGAGCGCTTCGAAATGCTCGATGCCGCTCAGATGCGGGAACTCACCGGCATCGACTACTACCGGGGCGGTCTCCGCACCCTGGGAACGGCCATGATCCAGCCTGCCCGGTTCGTTCGGGGCATTGCCAGGGGCCTGTGTGCGAAAGGGGTCAAGCTCCACGAACAAAGCCCGGTGACACGCCTGGAGCGCCGGGGAGACTGGGTGGCCACGACCCCGGCGGGCAGGATGACAGCACCGCACGTGATCCTTGCCGTGAACGGCCACCTCAACAGTTTCGGTTTTGCCGCCGGCAGGCTCATGCACATCTTTACCTATGCCTCCATGACCCGCACCCTTGCACCGGACGAAGTGCGCCGGCTTGGCGGCCAGGCCGCCTGGGGTGTCACGCCGGCGGATCCGATGGGCACGACGGTCCGGCGGATATCGGGAACCGGGGGGGATCGCATCGTGGTGCGCAACCGGTTCACCTTCGACCCGTCCATGGAGGTGGACAAGGCGCGCATTGCGAGGGTCGCCAGGGATCATGACCGGGCATTCCGGGCACGCTTCCCGATGCTGGACGGGGTTCAGATGGAGTATCGATGGGGGGGACGCCTCTGTCTCAGCCTCAACAACGTCCAGGTCGTTCGTGAGCTGGACCGGGGCCTCTTCTCGGCATGCTGCCAGAATGGGCTTGGCACCACGAAGGGAACCCTGGCCGGAATGCTTTGCGCCGATCTGGCAACGGACCGTCCGTCGCCGGCCCTCGACCGGATGCTCGCCTCGGACGCCCCCCGGCGCCTGCCCCCGGCGCCGTTGGCACGGATCGGGGCCAACCTGCGCCTGAGATGGGCAGAAACCCGGGCGGGGGAAGAGCTGTAGCCGCACTGCGCCCTCCGGCAAGGATTGGAGGGTCCGTATTCGGCATCCGGGTCCCGGTGCCACACCGCAATGCGGTTCATCCATCGAAAGGAGCATTGCTGCACGAACCTGTATTGCGCCCTTTTTTGATTCCGTGAGACAGCGTAACATTCGGTCATCCTGAAACGATCCGGAGTGGAGTTCTGAATGAAAAGCTTCCTGACATCCCTGGTCTCGCTTTCCCTTTTCGCCGGACTGGGATTGCTTCCGGTTCAGGCTGGTCCGCTCGCACCGGGCACGCGCGTCATCGCGGACCGGGACCGGGACTTTCTGGAATGGTCCGGCGCCCAGACCCTGGAGGAACTGCTGGATACCGGTATCGTCCGCTACTTCTTTACCGGGGGGCAACCGCTGCCGGTCCTGGTCAACGGCCGGCCCTACTCCACAACCGCCGGCGACCTGGATACCTTGCCGCTCTCGGCCATCGAACGCGTCGAGCTGCTGGGCGGAGACAGCCTGGGTACACTCGGCGGCAGTGCGGTACGCGGCGCGATCAATATCGTGCTCAGGAAGGACCTGGACGGCATCGAGACACGGGTGCTCACCCGCCTGCCGAGCCGCGATGGCGGTGACGGCACGCAGGGCAGCGCCTTCTGGGGCGGAGACTTCGGCCAGGGACACATGACGATTGGTGTGGATGTCCTCAGGCGCCAGGAAATCCCCGCGCGGAGCCGGGAATTCAGCAGCTCTTCCTGGCGAGAAGGCGGCGCATTCAACGAAGCGAAGAATGTCAGCATCAGCGGCAACACCGTGTGGGTGGAGCAGCTGGACGAGGACGGAGAGTTCACTGGCGCAAGGTCGGTCGCGCTGGGCGAGTGTGACCCGGCGAAGGGCTATTCCGGCCCGCTCAGAAATCCACCCGGCATCCGCAATGACGATGTGGGGTGCGGTTACGCCTACGGCAATATCATGTGGAACACCAGCCGTCTTGACCAGCGGACCGCGATCCTGAACCTGGACCATCCGCTCGGCGAAGGAGCGGAATTTCACATCGACGCGAACCTCGGGCAGGGCGAGTCGGCCTTCCGCTACGCACCGTCGGCCGACTCATTCAGCTTCACCCCCACCCTGGAGGTGATTAGCGCGGTCAACGATGCAGCCGGCTCCACCATCGCGGACGCCAATGACGACTTCGCCGTCGGACACCGCTTTGTCGGTCATGGGAATCGCGACTGGCTGACGAAATATGATGAATACGACATTTCCGTTGGTGTCAAGGGACGGCTGGCGGAGGGTCTCGGCTACGACGCGCGCATGGACGCCAACTGGTTAGACGGTTCCCAGACCGGCGACACGTTCGTGCATGCCAACAGGATACGGGAAGAAATCGCGGCGGGTCATTACGACCTGGCGGACCCGTTTTCGACCGCCCCGGAACATCTTCAGGCGATCAGCAACAGCAGCTTGCACCAGGAGATCGATTTCGGCTGGGACTACCTGGGAGCCCGGCTGGCGCTGGAGGGAAACGCATTGCCGATCGGCGACCGCAACGCGGCATGGACCGCGGGCCTCGATGCGGGAAGAACGCAGGCGCATTCACTCCTTCGCTTTCGTGACAACGGCGGCATGACTCACGATGTGACGCAGGTGCTAGGCGCCGGCGGTGTCAGCTATGCCGGGGAGAGAGAGACCGTCGGGGCGTTTACGGAAGTGCAGTTCCCGCTGACCGAGACCCTGGATGTCAGGGTCGCGGGACGCGGCGACGAGTTCGACGATGTGGGCGGGCTGGGAGCCTGGAGCCTTGGGACCGAGTACCGGCTGTCCGACTCCGTCGCGCTGCGGAGCTCCTGGAGCACGGGACAGAGGCCGCCTTCAATGAAGGACCTGCACAGCACCGAAGACCAGGACCACCCCTACATCGAGTGCGACCCCGGCAGCCCGCCCCAACCCTGCGCACAGCCCAACCCCCGGCAGGTGACACGCTACACCCTGGGCAACCCGGAACTCGATCCCTCGGACACCGAGCGGTTTGCCGTCGGCGCTGAATTCCGCGATTCGGCAAAGTACCTCAGTGTGGAATGGTATCGGCTGTCGCGCACCGGCCTGGTGGGACAGAACACCGCCGACTGGGCCATGGAGAACTTCAGCGAGTGCGCGGTCGGCGACACGGTGAACTGCATCGAGCGCACCGGTGGCGACATCACGATTTACGACAGCTATGCAAACATCATGGAGGACGGGCTATCGGGCGTTACCACCCGCTTCGGCAGGGGCTTTGAGACGGCCTGGGGCGATGCCAGGATCAGCGGCGCATGGCGGCATGTGACCGACACAGACCTGCGTATCGCCGACAACAGGGTACAATATCCCATCTCCAGGAATATGGCCCGCGTCAGATTCGCGGCCCGGCGCGGCAACGTGCACGCCATCTGGACCGTGAACTACCGGGCCGGATTCAACAACCTGCGGGGCACGGGAGTGTTCGAATCCTGGACAGGCCACGACGTCGCGCTGGACTGGAAGAAACCCCTGGGGCTGGAAGGCGCACGGGTTGCGATCGGCGTGTTCAACCTCACAGATGCCAGTCTCACGGTGGACACCTCCAATCCCAACAGTACGGACGGTCCCACCGCGGCCGGCTGGGGCCGCACTTTCTTCCTGGCATTCAACATGCGGTTCTGAGAGAGTCCCGGCGATGCGTTCTTCACGCTTGATGGAGTACCGGGCCGATTTCCCCGCCAGTATGCGATCCGGCGCCTCGTCGGTATGTCCTGCGCACAACCGCCCTGCCCTGACCGGATAGAGAGTTCCCGGATGTCTCCGGCATGGGCGCTGCTTGAAGCCGGGGAAAGGAGTGTTACCTCACCATCTGGGTCACAGGTGATACCGCAGGGCCAGTATCCAGTCCTCGCTGGTGTTGTCCCCCTCCACGTTCTTGAAACTGAGGTTGGTTCCCAGGTTCTCGGTAACCCGGCGTTCCAGCGTGATGAACAACATGGATGAATCGAATTCCCCGACCGAGAATTTCGCCACGAAGCCGTCGAGTTCCCAACCGGGCCAGGGCAGGGTCCGTATGCCCACTTCAAGGTAATGGCCGTCATCCGCCACGCCCGTGGGCGGGATGGGGTGGGGGAAGCCGGGGGCGGCGGTGCGGATCGTCGTAACCGAGTTGATGTGGCCCGTGCGGTACTGCATCGTCTTGCCCTTGGCTCCGGGGCCTTATTCGATCCGAAATCGCCAGGTTTACATACCCCGTGTAACTGACCGCACGCCCGGCGTTTCGTCCGGCTGTAAGCAAATACTCCAAATTCCATACTTGTGGTCAAAACGGTTTCCGCGCCTTGTGATAGAACATGGGCGTGAAGATTCCAAGGCGCCCTGCCGCCACGAGACTGTCCGCCGCGATGTTGAGTATCTCCTGTATCTCACGCGATCCCCTGGGTACGGCGCGCAGGGTCTCCAGAACGCGCAGGGCAGCCGTGGTGATCCTGCGGCCGGGAGCGGTTCTCGGCAAACTTCTCAATGAAAGGTCCCTGGCTTCCAGCGGCCGATGCCACGGCCTTTCCGGATCGGCCTCCGGGGCGCGGTCCCATGTCTCGAGCACCTCGAAACCGGCATCTTTCAGGCCGTCGGTCACGTCTCCGAACGAGGCGATCTGCGGAAGGGCATTGCCGTATTCGATCCGCCGCTTGAGTTCCAGGTGTTCGGGATTGCCGCAATCGTAGGAGGGGGTCATGCACCAGTCGTATCCGGCGAAGTACGCCCCCGGCCGCAGGATCCGGAATATCTCGGCATAGACTGCCTTCTTGTCCGGCGCATGGGCGATGGCCTCGATGTGGTAAGCCGCATCGAAGCTCCCGTCCCCGGCGGGTATGTCCATGAAGTCGCCGGGCATGACGCTGCACAGGTGCTCAAGGCTGGCCTTGCGGTGGTACGTGCGGCACTTTTCCACCTGGTACTCGCTGATGTTGAGACCGACGATCGAGGACTGGAATCTCCTCGCGATCGCGTGCTGGGGCCCGCCTACGCCGCAACCGACATCCAGCACCCTCATGCCCGGCTTCAGGCCGAGGGCTTCCCCAAGAAAATACTGGTGACCTGCAAGGGATTCCTCGAAGGACTCGCCTTCCTTTCCCGGTGCGAAGTGAAACGACCGGCCCCATCCGAATTCGTAGAAATCGGTGATCAGATCGTAAAACGCCCTGACCATGCAGGCGTACTCTTCACTGCCCCGTTCCTGGCTGTTGCGGTATCTTGAAACCGCCCGGGACGTGTCTTCCGAACGAAACGCCCGGGAGATCGGATTGTGGAAGTCTGCCGTCATGAAGTTTTCTGCCAGGCCTGGAGGACGTAAGCCTGGTTTGCACTCCTGCATGTCCTGTTGCGGACGGGCTCTTCCAACGTGGAGTCCAGATTCGGCAAACAGTCGAACCCGTAGTTCCCGTACTCCATCTCAGTGCGCTTCACCCGTGTCTCCGGTAACTCCGTGATTTGTCCACAGCACCTGCTGCGAGCGCTGGTGCGCGGCCAATAACGGGGCGTCACTTCCCATCGGTCGTTCGACATCGTCGCATCGCAATCGACCGGATTCCACACACCGGGGATTGGAGCGCACGGCATGCATCCCCCAACTCCGTCCTTGGACGAAAGGGGAAGAAGGGCTCCGGGTCCAAGGAAAGCCTCTTTGAAAAATGCCGTCTCTCCGGCTGTCAAGCGCTGTTGCGGAGGCTTTCCCGGCCGTGCGACAAGAGGAGGAGACATGTGAAGAACCTCGCACGGACTTGCAAGACGGCCGAACGGGCCGCGGGCGACGGATCCCGTTACCCTCCAGGCCCGTCTCCATCCGGATCACAAGTGATACCGCAGGGCCAGTATCCAGTCCTCGCTGGTGTTATCCCCCTCCACGTTCTTGAAACTGAGGTTGATTCCCAGGTTCTCGGTAACCCGGCGTTCCAGCGTGATGAACAACATGGATGAATCGAATTCCCCGACCGAGAATTTCGCCACGAAGCCGTCGAGTTCCCAACCGGGCCAGGGCAGGGTCCGTATGCCCACCTCAAGGTAATGGCCGTCATCCGCCACGACCGTGGGCGGGATGGGGTGGGGGAAGCCGGGGGCGGCGGTGCGGATCGTCGTCTCCGAGTTGATGTAGCCCGCGCGGTACTGCATCGTCTTGCCCATGCCGATGCGCTGCTTGTATCCCACGCCGACCAGGTAGTTCTGGCGGTCGGCCTCGACCCGTCCCATGAGTCCGCCGATATCCGGGATCGGGCCCTGGAAGATGTCCAGGTCGGCTTCCTGCCAGCCCCCGAAAACATGGAAGGGGTCGGCGACTTCGAAGCAGAAGCCGAAGGTCACCCCATGGGAACCGTCATACACGTTCGAGTATTCATACTCCAGGCTGACGTAGGTGTAGGAAATTTCATCGGTATCCGCCCAGGCTGCCTGGCAGGCGCCGGCCAACGCCAACACAAGCATCATGCACCGGAACCGATCGGGAGGGAGCATTTTCATCGGTCAATCTCCAATTCATTGGATTCGGGGACCTCGAACCGCTCCTCCCGATCAAGCTGTAGACTGGCGTCCTGCCGCCCTCTTCTAGTCCTTATCGATCAACTTGACCGCTGCGGGTACAGACTGAAATTGTTTAGGCAAATTGGCCGATTGTGAAATGCCAATATCATGTAAAATTGATATCAATCCTGATATGCCAACTCCGTACCAAAAACCATTGCCTCCGATGCGTGCCCTGCGCGTATTCGAGTGCGCCGCGCGGCACCTGAGCTTCAGCACCGCCGCCGCGGAGCTCGGCACCTCACAGCCGTCCGTCAGCCGCGCCATCGCCGAGCTGGAACGCCGGCTCGGGGTCCGGCTGTTCGAGCGCAGCCACCGTGCCATCGCCCTCACGCCGGCGGGGGAGATCTTCCATCGCGCCGTCACCATCGGCCTGGAGCGCATCGCTGCGGGCGCGCTCACGGCCGCGGGCCTTGCGGACGACCGCAGGATCGTCATCGCCTGCGGGGGGGCCACCTCGGAGCTGTTCCTGAGACCGCGGCTCCCCCCCCTGCACCGGGCGCTCGGCGAGGACGCGGCCATCCGCATTCTGCATTGCGAGAACGACTACCTGTACCGCCAGAACGTGGTGGAGATCGACAGGGTCGATCTCATCGTGAGCTACCACAGCGTTGACGGACTGCCCCATGACGAGTTCGTGATCTTCCCTGAGACGATCGCGGCGGTGTGTTCCCCCGACTTCGCGAGGACCCACGGGCAAATTCTGGCCCGGCCCGTTGCGGAGTGGGGATCGCTGCCGTTTCTCAGCTTCTCGTGGCCGACCCTCGGCTGGGCGACGTGGGACGACTGGTTCGAGACCGTGGGGCATCCACAGCCCCCGCCCCGCTACCGGCCTTACGAGGATTACGTCTACCTGATCGACGCAGCAGTCGCGGGACAGGGTCTCGCGCTCGGCTGGAGGAACTTCACGGGGCGTTTCCTGGCCACCGGCTCGCTGGTCATGGCCGGTGGGGAGTTCGTCGGGTTCGACCGGCCCCTCGCCGTCAGGCTTACCGCGCGGGGGCGCCTTCGGCCGGTCGCCTGGCGGTGCCTCGACGCCTTCGCGGCTCTGGCGGACGGAACCGCGCGCGCCTGAGCGCTTCTTTTACTCCGGGCCGTTCAGGATCGAATACTCTTCCAGATTCCGACAGGCCAACTTGGGCGGGTGTTGGCCATCGAAGTGCGCCCACCATCCCAACTCAACAATGCATAGGCGTACGACGTGCCCGCCGGCTCCTCCTTGACAAAGTTCCGTGAGCGCGCCTGGAGGCCGGGGATCAGGCTCTGCCCCACCCCGGTCAGGACCGTGTCATCTTCCATGTTGACGGTGACTTCGCGGCCGTCCTGCAGTTCGGGACGTTCCTAAGCTCGAGGTCCGCTTCCGTCGCGGCGCCCAGCCTCACGGTAACGCTCGCCGCTCCGGTTTTGATGGCGGGTGTGGTGCGACGGTGATGTTTGACTAAACCGGATGACCCCGGATGACCGTTGATAAACAACAAGTTAGAGGGCCGTGGCGTGGCGATGCCGCCCGACGCCCCGTTCAGGTGGATGTGGTAGGTCTTGCCCGCCTCCAGCGTCACCGCGAACCAGTCGAGATCGCCCGCGTGACCGATCTCTCCCGTCATCGGATCACCCACTGCGACCGTGTCGGTATTCGGGCTCCTGGTCAGACTGTCGTCAAACATTTTTTTACCTACGCCTTGAAAAAAGAAAAGCTATGAAAAGATTCGTGGAATGCGATCGAATGGGGCCGAATCCCCACGATCGTCCCATGCGGTTCGCCAGCGGCAGACACCATGGGCTCTTCCTCCGACAATCTCTCCGGCACATGCAAACGCTCCCCGTTCATGATTTGGGTCGTCGTTGGATTGATTGAAATTGATCCGCACCGGATTCCTACGGGATCCGGTACGGGCAATGTCGCACCTCACGGGTTCCCCAATGCACCGCCTGTTCTTCCCACGGTATTTCAGGCTTGGTATCGGGCGACCATGCGCGGCCCGAATCCGCCCGTTCCCGGCCGCAACGGCCGATCTCTTGACCCAGACGGTGGCAGACTGTATTTATAACGATTACGGTTACAGTTTGTGATATATCAAAATATCCGGAAACGGATATCATTTTCGATATGCAAATACCCCAAGGCCCGTTGCCCTCGATGCGCGCCCTGCGCATATTCGAGAGTGCCGCCAGGCACCTGAGCTTCAGCATCGCCGCCACGGAGTGCTACACCACCCAGCCGGCCGTCAGCCGCACCATCGCCGAGCTGGAGCGCCAGCTCTCGGTCCGGCTGTTCGAACGCAGTCACCGCACCATCAGGCTCACGCCAGCGGGGGAGGTCTTCCATCGCTCCGTCGCCATCGGCCTGGAGCGCATCGCCGCGGGCGCGCTCACGGCTTCGAGCATCCCGGAAGGCCAGAGGGTGGTCGTCGCCTGCGGCCATGGCACCTCGCACCTGTTCGTGATGCCTCGCTTCGAGGCCCTGCGCCGGGTCCTCGGCGAGGACACCTGCCTGCGCATCCTCACGGTCGACTACGACATGCTCGACCGCCTTGATGACGGCGAGGTCGACCTGATACTCGTCTTCGATAAGGTGTCCGACGTATCCGATGGCATGGTGGCGGTGTTCAGCGAGGCCGTCACCCCGGTTTGCTCGCCCGGCTTCGCCGCAACCCACGCGGAGGTCCTGGCCCGTCCCGTTCAGGAGTGGAGTTCGATGCCGTTTCTCAGGCTTGCGCGGGTCGCACCTAACTGGGCGACCTGGCATGACTGGTTCGAGTCCGCCGGCTATCCGGCGCCTCCGCCCCGGTACACCGGCATCGAAGACTACGTCTATCTGCTCGAGGCGGCCATCGCCGGGCAGGGCCTCGCGCTCGGCTGGCGGCACTTCATCGATCAACACATTGACTCGGGAGCGCTGGTCACGGTCACCGACGGTTTCATCGAACTGGACCGGGGCTGCTTCGCCAGGTTCACCGAACGCGGACGGCTGCGGCCGGTTGCCCACCGATGTCTCGAGGCCCTCGGTTCCCTGACGCAAGAGACCGCCCACGCCGGACCTTGACCCTGCAGGCACTCTGACAAAAGCCCTCCATTGCATCCCGGGACGCAATCCATCCGGTCATGCAGATGGGTCCCGCCGGACGTGCCGTCTTCGGGCGCAGAAGGGTGGCCCGCCCGGCTGCATCAGCCATACACCAATCTAGGCAGCCACAGCACGACCTCGGGAAACACAATGCAGATGGCAAGCCCGTCCGCCTGCAGGCAAAGGAACGGCAGCGACGAGCGGTAGATCTGCGCCATGGTGATGCCCGGCGACGCGACGCTCTTCAGGTAGAAGAGCGCGTACCCGAAAGGCGGACTGAGGAATGACATCTGCATGTTGACCATGTAGACCACCCCGAACCACAACGCCAGGTCGTCGGGGGCGACGCCGGGCAGTCCGAAGACCCCGTCAAAGCTCATGGTCTTCATCAGCGGAATGAAGATGGGCACCGCGAGCAACAGGATCCCGACCCAGTCGAGGAACATGCCGTGCACCACCAGGATGAACATCATCAGCACCAGGATCCCGTAGGGCCCGAGGCCGGTGCCGATGATCACGTCGTTGACGAACTGCTGGCCCCCGTTCACCACGTAGAAGCCGACGAACAGGGTCGCGCCGAAAATGATCCACAGCACCATTCCGGTGACGCGCAGCGTGGTGAGCGCGGTGAAGCGCAGATTCACCCAGGTCAGGTTTCGGTGCAGGGCCGACACCACAATCGCGCCGAAGGTGCCCACTCCCGCCGCCTCCACTGGGGTCGCGATGCCGCCGAAGATGATCCCGAGGACCAGTACCACCAGGAACATCGGGGCGAACATGTTCTTGAGGAGCCTGAGTTTTTCCGCGGTGCTCACCCGTTCCTCCACCGGAATGGGCGGCCCGGCTGCGGGGTTGAACGTGCACCGCACGGACACGTAAGCGATGTAGAGCGACGACAGGATCAGTCCGGGGATCACCGCGCCGATGAACAGTTCCCCCACTGACTGCTGGGCCACTACCGCGAACAGGATCGCGAGGATGGAAGGCGGAATCAGGATCCCCAGGGTGCCGCCGGCGAGGATCGAGCCGCAGGAGATCGTGGGGTGATAGTTTCTCGCCATCATCGCCGGCAGTGCGATCAGCCCCATGGTCACCTCGGTGGCGCCGATGACCCCGCACATGGCGGCGAGGATGGTGGAGGCGATGATGGTGCTGATGGCGAGTCCGCCGCGCAGCCCGCCAAGGAGCTTGTACACCATATCGAACAACTCCTCGATGATCCCGGCGCGCTCCAGCATCGAGGCCATGAAGATGAACAGCGGGATGGCCGAGAGCTGATAGTCGGTCATCAGCAGAAAGATGCGGGACGGCAGGATGTTGAGCATCTGCACGTCGCCGAAGACGAAGAGGAACACGCAGGCGAGCCCCCCGGTCACGAACGAAAGGGGCAGACCAGCCATCAGCAGGATGGCCAGGGACCCGAACATCAGCACGGTAAACCACAGGATGTCGATCTCAAGACCCATCCGGAACTCCGCCATTGACGAGTACCAGCACATCCTTGACCAGGCGGGACAGTCCCTGCAGGAGCAGGAGCGCCGCCCCCAACGGGATAGCGAACTTCACCGGCCAGTATTGAATGCCCCACTCGGTGAAGGACACTTCCCTGACGCTGTAGGATTCCATGAAGAAGGTCCAGCCCGACCACAGCAGCATCTTGCCTCGTTGATCCGGTCAACGGCATCGGTGAACCGTGAACGGATCGTCGCCGGCGCCCCGTGCCGGGAATGATCGGGCTTCACCGGCGCGGCGTGGACGACCCCGTCCGTCCCGTCCGCGGACTCCAGATTTCTTTTTATCTATCCCTTTAGTTTACTTAAAATTTTATTTTTCATTTCTTTCCTTGAACATTATTCCATCCGGGAGAACTTTATCCTTTACGGGTGCGTGTCGTCCCTGTTCAGTGTATCCCGGCCTGGATGATGCGCGGTCATACCACGATGTGCCACAGGATATCCTGATATTGACACCAGTTACCCCCACCGCTACCGTCGCCTCCATGTCCATGCAGCGCACACCCCCCGCGTACCCGCGGCCAGATGCCGCTGCTCTACGATGTGCCATTGGTACTCGAAGAAGAAGCCCGTCGCATCGACGCGCAATTGCTGGCCCGCACCCCGGCGCCAGCCAGGGAGTCCTCGGACATCGCAGCGCCCGGGTGCGACCTCAGGCCGGTGGATGTCGGCTCCCTGGAACTGATGCGCCTGAGAAACCCGGGCGCCGGATAGTTGGGTCTGCGGTCGCTGTCACAACTCGACTTGTTGGAACGGATGGCCAAAGTGGGGATGCACGGACCACTGAGAACGGCGCCGGCAGGTTCGATTCATCGGCCGTCTGGCGCATCCCGATCCGGAGCGGGCGTCGCATGCCGGCAGCACTGTGTGTGCCACACTCCTTGGCGACCTAGACGCAGATGTCATGCAGCTCACGGGCGTGTCCCGCCCCGGCCCCTATGCCGCGAACCGGTGGCGGGGCACTCCGATCTGATGATCGACGCCAGGATCAGCGAACGACCGCCGGCGGTTGTCTGCACATAACTTTTGACGAGCGCGATGCGGCTGGCGCTGTTGATGATTCCGGTCATGCAGTAGCGTCCGGTCCCATGCATTCCCACAACGAATAGAAGCGAGGTCAATCCAAGATGCCCAAAGCACAAGTCATCCGTGAACTCGGCCCTCCCGAGATCATGCGGTGGGAAGAGTGGCCGGTGCCTGAACTGCAGCCGGATGAAGTCCGCGTGAGGCACACCGCGATCGGCGTGAATTTTGCCGACACCTATCATCGCAGCGGACGTCATCACCCCTGGCCTGCTCCCCCCTTTCCATGCGTTCTGGGCATTGAAGCCGTTGGGATCGTCGAGGGTCTCGGCTCCGACGTGGCGAATTTCGAGATCGGGCAACGGGTCTGTTATTCAAGACGCCCTCTTGGAAGCTACTCGGAGGTACGAAACTATCCGGCCGAAAACCTGTTGCATTTGCCGGAAGACATGAGGGACCTGGATGTGGCGTCGTCGCTGCTAAAGGGCTTGACGGCGCAATACCTGCTCACGCGTACCTACAGCGTTCAATCCGGTGACACGATCGTTATTCATGCTGCGGCAGGAGGGACAGGGCAGATCCTGTGCCAGTGGGCCGCGGCGCTTGGAGCAACCGTAATCGGCACCGTGAGCACGCCAGCGAAGGCGGAAGCTGCCCGGGCGGCGGGATGCCATATTCCGGTCGTCCGCAGCGAACAGGATTTCGTTGAAATCGTGCAGGATGCCACGGATGGCGAAGGCGCGGCGGTAGTCTACGACTCTATCGGCAAGGATACGTTTCAGGATTCGCTCCGCTGCCTGCGTACTTTAGGAGTCCTTGCAGTCGTGGGGCATGCTTCCGGTCCCCCCGACCCGGTGGACGTCACCAAGGATTTGGCGTTGCGGGAATCAATTTTCATCACGCGGCCGGGAGTAACGTACTCCATCAAGGGGCGCACTGATCTGGAACAATCAGTACATTCGTTGTTTGAAGCAATCCGCCAGGGAATCTTTACGCCCAAGGTCAATTACGAGATTCCGCTGAAGGACGCCGCCGAAGCCCATCGCGCCTTGGAGAATGGACTGACTTCGGGCGCCACGGTGTTGCTGCCTTAAGCCCGCCCTTCCGCGCCGCCGGGCGCCGGCGGGGTTCGGTTCGAACCCGCGGCGGACCCCAACGCAAATCTCCGATGCTGTCATTGGGGCTCGTCCGCGACCGCGAGCATGGTCCCCTGGCAGGGACCCCGGCACCTGTCAGGCATGACCGGGCTGCGGGTTCCGCAGTCGGCGGCTACAGCAGCGTCCAGGCAAGCTCCCTGGCATCCTTCTGCGTTTCCACCAACCGATCCTGTGGGATCCGGTCGAGAACGCCGAAGGCGTAAAGCGTCCTTCGGATACGGTCCGTCACACCGCAGGCAACGATCTCGGTGCTGGTCTGTTTCGCACGGTCGAGGAGCAGGGCAAGCAGATGTGCCGAGCTGTCATCGACATGCGTGAGGTCGGAAAGGTCGAAAATGACGACTTCGTGATCGCGGATATCCTGGCTGATGGACTGGACCAGCTTGCGCGAGGACGACACCGTGAACGTGCCGCGGAAAGCCAGCAGCCCGATCCGCGCTTCATATTCGTCCGTGTCGACACCGAAGGTGGCGTCGAGGAGGGGCGTCGAAATCACGCTGTCGAGCTCGAGGGATTCGAGCCGCGCAGCATTGACGACGTTGGCGGCGATGACCCCGAACAGGATCGCCAGGAGCGGATCGATGAAAACAGTCACGCCCATGGTCACCAGCATGACCGTGGAATGGCGGATGTCCACGTCGCGAATCTTCAACAGGAAGGAGAAGTCGATGAGATGCCAGCCTACGAGCATGACGATCGAGGAAAGCACCGCCAGTGGAAGCGGCGCAACGTAGCTGGCAAAGTACAGAATGAGCCCCGCGACGATGACCTGGCAGATAATGCCCGCGACCACGGTCTTGCCGCCGAAGCGGCGGGAAGTCATGGTGGCGATGTTCGCACTGCCGGGCAAAACACCGACGATACCCGCAGCGACGTTCCCCAGACCAAGGCCGAACAGCTCACGGTTCGGGTTGTGCTGCGATCCGGTAAAGGTGTCGGCGGTCAGCGACCACATCAGACTGTAGACCGAACTGATGAGGGCAACGATCAACGCCGGTCCGACCGCCTTTGCCAGGAACTCAAGGGGTGGCGCCACCAGAACGGGGGTAGGCAGTCCGGTCGGGACGGGCCCCAACGGATCGACGCCCGGAATGAACAGCGACATGAGCCAGCCGAGCGCGATTACCGCGAGCGCCGGCGGCAGGTACCTGCCCACCCTGGCCGGCCACACGGCCAGCAATGCCACCCCGCAACCGCCGACAACGAGGTCGCTTATGCCGAGGTGGAACAGCTTCTGCACCTGCGTCCAGAGAAGCAGTACCCCGATGCCGGACATGAACCCCGTGAGCACGATATGCGGGATGTAGGAGACGAAGCGCCCGACCCCGACGAGTCCGAGGGCAATCTGGATTACCCCCGCCATGACGATGACGACAGCGAGCTCCGGAAGGGAGAAGTCGTTGCCCACGACCAATGTGGCGGTGACAACCGCCAGCGCTGCGCTGGGGCCGCTCACCAAGGCACGTGTACCGCCGCACAGCGCCGCTATGATCCCGACGAACACGCCGCACCAGAGTCCCGCGAGGGGGCCCACGCCGGAAATGTACCCGAGTGCCATGGCGGTCGGGATATACGACGCCGAAAGCGTGATGCCGGCCCTCAGATCCGCCCAAAAGGTTGCCTTCGCATACGGCGGCCGGGGCGCGTTCCGCAAGGTTTTCAGCATCCGCGGTTTCCGGTGAGAACCCGCGCGCGTTTCAAGCATCGCAAGAAAAGCACAGGGAAATCCACAATTCGCTCCGTGAAGCGAACGGCTACTTCACTTGGCACGAGACCTGTTTGCGGGTCGTTTCGTCCATGTTACCGGAAGCGATTCGCGAATAGAAGGATGGGCCGGCCTCGGCGTCAGCCGGTGGGCTCCACGGCCACGGAGCCTAACTGAGGGCAGACCAGGGGACGGGGAGCAGGAGTTCAACCCGTGCGTCCTCCACGTACTGTGTGATCTCCTTGTGAATGCGCGACCACTCGGCGTCGGCGATCATTGCCGACCTTTGCTCTTCGCGCGCGCTCATCGACGGGTATGCGACCATGTGGGTAAACTCGTCCAACGAACCGATCTCGGTGATCCACATACCGATGTCATGGACGTAGCCCGCACGGGTGGGCATTGCCTCGGTCATGAGTTCCCCAAGCCTGGACGCGTTCGCTATGGTCGTGCGGTAGTATCGGTACTCGTACACGTTGCCGGTGTCTTCCGGCGCCTTCAGTGGCGTTATCGGGGCCATGACGCGCGAGTCCCGACGCAGGATTAAGGAAGCAAGGCGGGGCAGGTGTTGTCCCGTCCACCGGGAGTCCTTCGCCAGCGCTTCCCACATCTCCTGCCGCTGGTTCAAATCCTGGAAGGACCATAGATTCCAGACGCGATTCAGCGCGCCGACCTCACTAACCCAGGAGCCCTCCAGCGTGCCATGGTACGGGCGTGCTATCTCCAGTGCCGACT
>JAJDTE010000199.1:0-9118 GCA_022827325.1 Gammaproteobacteria bacterium
AATACGCCGGACCATGCGGGCAAATCCGCCCCTACGATGGCCATTGCCACGACCACCTCCTTCAGGGCATCATCTCAACTGTCGCGACACTTTCTCATCCAGATTGTCGCGGAACTCTCATCCTGTTTGTCGCGCCATACTCCAGGGCGCGGACCAAATGCTGGCTGCATTCCCATACGGAAAGATGCTTGTCCTCCGCCGGATTCCAGTTCGGATCAATCTCATCACGTCCGAGAATGCGAACCTTGCCACCGGAAGACTGCACAATGCCGGCATTGCGAACACTGTCCACCGAGATGCCTCGAGCCATTGCAATATTGTTGGCTGATCCGAAATCGCCTGCTGCCATGCCATACTGCTCGAACCAAGTCAGGGCAAAGCGTGTCTCGGCATCGAATTCACCCTGTATGCCCCCAAGGTATTCGTCAAGTTCCCGATTGATGAGTTGCAGTGCAGTTTTCACCGACATTGGGGTGTCGGCCGCCTCCAGCACTGCCTTGTAGCGGCTGAATACAGCTATTCCCGGACCGATAGCTGACTGTGGCATGTCAGCTGGAGCGATGTTCGATTTTTGCAGTGTTTCGATGGCCGGTGGCAGTTCCCGCTTTAGTGTGCGGATAAATTCTGAACGGCTAAGTATTTCTGCGCAGTCTTGCCGAATGCGGCAGACGAGGACAACTGAATTGGCAAGGGCATTTGTACCCGATGCGACCATTCTATTTGCCAGTTCAGTACGCATTGGCCATGTTCCGACCACCGCGTAGCCTGCATCAATGACAGCCTGAAGAAACGTCGCCCAGCCAGTCGAACTGATACCTTCCGAGCTGATTTCACTTTGCTTGAAGGCGTAATAGATTGTTGCGGGGAATTCGCTGGATGACTGTTGAGCCATGTTTGCAATGGTTTTAGACATGCCATCAAGGAAAAAAGACTCTGCAGCCTTCTTATTTTCATGCCGATACGGAGTGGCTACGAGCTCTTCCTGTTTGGGGGTTGCAAGTACTCCGAATAGGTCCGGATAAATCGACTGAAGGGAGGGTTTCATCCAGCAAAAGAAAAAATCGGAGAGGTCGGCGTATCCGATGTTGTCGTAGTAGGGTGGGTCAGTTGAAAATACTGTGCCAAGAGGAAACCGAGCAGTTTGTGCGTCGTGCTGTCGTAACACACCATTACTATTACTGTTAAGCGTAAGATTAGCTAAAACCTTCCATACCCAACCACACATCCCGGTCCAGTTACCGGTGGAAGTGGAAAATGGGTTGCTTTCTGCAAAGTCCCAGACCATCGGAATTGCTTGTCGGCCGAAAACGTTTCTGATTTTTTGGTGAGATGAGTCCCAACTACATATTGATGAACTTCTATCTGCAGAGCGATCAAGCACAAAAGACAAATATACACTCACCGCCTCGGCATAGGCTTTCGCGCCGGTTCCACCATCTCGAAGAGGTGTTTGGTCATCGGAATAACCCGCCATCAATGCATCTCGCTCTATTTCAGAGCGGGCCTCATGGACTAGGTCGCTGAATGTGCTTAAAGCGACAAGCTGACGGTCGGTGAAGAGATCCCTATGTCTCAACATTCCATATTCTTGGACACGAAATCCAAGTGCCTTCTTAGGCAATCTTGATTCAGGGACATTATTTGGGATTGCCGATTCCGCAATGAGTTGCATCTCTTCGGTTGGATTTAAATACACCCTGCCCTTTGGCCCTTCTGCAACTATAGCCATAAGACGCTGACCTATTTTTCCCTCGCGGCCTTGTGCACGAATATATGTGAAGGGCATTGCTGCACCAGAAACAAGACAAGTTCCCCCTTGTCGACTTACAGTACCTTGAAGCTGATGACGATTGTCTCCATTCGACCTGGTGCGGATTTCGAATCGATAGTCCTTACCTTCGATAATTGGCTCAACCCAAGCTTCCTTATCTTTTTTTGTTGAGAGATCAAAACTTCGAACAAGCGGCACCCGCATGTCAGAGAATGCTGGGTCGGGACTCGGCACGGTACGCGCCCAAATCCAGGCAATCACCGTCGCCTTGCCACCACCATTAGCTTTTGGCAATTCAATTTGTGGATAAAGATGGCCGATACGTTCAAAGGCCCGCTCACGCATCCAGGCCCCATAGTATTTGACATCCTCGGCTAACCCTTCCGCATTTCTGTAATGGGTCTGCTCTTTGGGTTCAGGGTGTGCAGGTGACCGGTCCTTGAACAATGGAGGTATCTCAACCATTGCCTTTCCGATCATGACGGCCACGGGATTGAGATCACTGCCGTGGGCTGGGAGCCCCAGGCGTTGCGCTTCCAGCGGGATTGAGCCACCACCCGAGAAAGGGTCGTAAATGGGAGGCAACTCGCCATCACAGCTCTGGACGAATTCAGCACGGGCGCGCGCCAGCACTTCTTCATTAGTCGAGTTTTCCCACTTCACGAGTTCTTCGATGATGGCAAAAAGTCGCCGGCGTTCCTTGTCGACTGCGTCTTGTGTGGGGAATTTGTCGGGATGGCTGGATGGGTCGTCCACCAATTGGGCAAACAGCACCGCACGACAGGCTGCCAATGGCCGTCGCGCCCACCAAAGATGCAATGTGGAGGGGTGGCCGTGCCTGATTGATTTCTCGCGTACTGATGCGGCGTTTATCGCATCGAGCGGTAAAGCGACTTCGATGAGTTTTCTTTTCACAATTGGACCTATAAACCAGATAGTTCTTTATATCTAATATACATACGGTTCTCTTCTCGTTTTTCTTTCTGCATCATGGAGTTACGTTATTCTTATCGCTGAAAATCTCGACTGGTGATTCCGAACGATCCAGTAGCCGTTTCATGTTGTACTGGATGGCATCCTGGTCGAAATTCGGCTCGTGCACATCTAATGCCCCGCAGACATAGCGTGGAATGTCCGGAGACCCATTGTTCACCTCGACAATGGCGAGAATAAATTTCTCTGGTTCGTGCAGGGAAGTTATGATCTCCTGTCGGGTAATCATGACGGATTGAGCACCGCTAGCACGGCCCTTGACCTCAATGAACCTGTTACGCTTGGCTACGGGGTCGTAGGATTCGATATCGTAACCGACCTTCTGCGCCGAAACGTCTACCGGCTTGTTGCCAAGTTCTCGCTCCGTATTCATGACCGCATTCATGGCGGCCAGTTCGATTTCCCGTCGTGCAACAGGGTCTGATGAAAAATCCGGAGGAATTAACGAGGTGCCGTCCCGTTCACGTACTGCCGCATCAATATATCCCCGAGGGATAACGAGCATACCGCTTCGGACACGGGGTGGTCTGGACGAGATATATTTCTCCTGCTCCAGCAGTGTCCTGCGACGTTGCAGGCGATCGGCAAGGTCTTCTGCACGCTGCTTGGCGTTTTGCCAGTTGAGTCGCGTCTTTTCCCCGGCTCGTTCCTTCTCCTTCAGTACGAAGGCACGTCCATCCCAATGGTTGATCTCTTTTCCGAGGCGTGCATTCACTTCGCGCTCGACCTTTTCGATTTCCGGAAGGCACCTTGCCCGCACTGATTCTACATGTTCACGCGCCAGCTCCGTAGTCGCGAATTCGGTTGCATTTTGCTCGAAATCGCGCCGCAGCCATTCTCCGGTGAATTCATCCGAAATCAATGCCAGTTCCTCAGTACGAGCGGGTCGCAGGTTGAGGTGCGGAGCGATCCCCGCACTGCTCACTGAGCCATCCTTACCGATAGAGGCGAACTGAAGTTTCTCGGAAACTATATGTGGCTTCCCGGTTGATGTCGTGCGTGCGTCCTGAACGCTGTGTTCCAGCAACACCACTACGGAAAGAGCTTCACTGGCGTCGGTTTCATCGATCAGGACCGTACCCTGCCGTAGCAGATAATTATATTTATCCCGTATCCCACTGATCACGGCTTCCAGCAGTGGATGTCCAGGCGCAACGAAGGCGGCAACGGGTTGCTGGTCGATCTTGTCTTTTTCAAAGCAGATACGCTCGTAGCGTTTGTGTAAAGCTGCTCCGGAGCCGGTCTGGCGGGCTCGTTCTCGTAATGTGGCAGGTACGAGGATGATCTCCCAGCGTCCTTCTTCGCGACGTTTCAGGCGTCCGCCGAGATGCTGGAAGGCTTCGATGAAAAAACTCTGGATATGGCAGGGCTGAAGCCGCTGCGCTTCTGCACGCTCCATTTCGGAACGAAGTGCCTCAACCGCAGACACCGGCAAGGCATCGTTCGTCAATGCACGGCGCTCCAGAAGCCGCAGTAGGTTGGTTTGATCCGAAGCACCGTCCACCTTCCGGAACAACCGGGTCTTGATTTCTTCCTGCTCTCCGTACCGAATTGCCTCGAAGAGCAGGTCCTTGAGAGCCGTACCCTCGAAGAGTTCACCAAGCACGTCGTAGACTCGGCCGCCAAGTGCTTCACGCGCCGTCTCCAGTTTGTCGAGCAGCCGTGCGTAGACTTCTCCTTCGCGCGTATCAGCTGCAACCAAGTTCCACAGGTGGCATACCTCAGTCTGTCCAATGCGATGGATTCGTCCGAAGCGCTGCTCAATCCGGTTCGGGTTCCAGGGCAAGTCGTAATTGACCATCAAGTGCCCACGCTGGAGATTCACGCCCTCACCGGCCGCATCGTTGGCAACGAGTACAAGCAAACCCCGGTCTGTCATAAATCGTTCGACGATCTTGCGTCGATCTTCCCGGCGGATGCCGCCGTGGATGGCTTCCACTGCTTCGGGATTGCCCAGACGTGCTCGAATCTTATCCACAAGGTAGTTGAGCGTATCCTTTGGTTCCGTGAAAACGATGAGTTTTCTTCGGGCGCCGGTTGAATCGACCATCAGGGGGTCGTCGAGAATCCGGTCGAGTTGTGACCATTTCGTGTCCTGGCCCGAATGGAGCACGCCGAGTGCCTGACGCTCCAGGTTCCTGAGTGTTTCGATCTCAAGGGTGATCTGTTCGGCGGTCTCGGACGCTGTGGCGCCTGTCACTATGCGTTCTTCGATTGCATCGACTTCGTCCTGGCCGAACTCTTCCAGGTTTTTCCATGCCTCACCATCCGCCTCCACAGTGCCGGGAAAGGTATCGGGAGAAACAGCCTGGTTTTTCTCCCTCAGACGTGCCCCATCAAGCTCGTCTTCAAGTCGCTCACGCCGGCGCTTCAGGGAGCGGTAGATAGCTGCCGGAGAAGAGGCCAGTCGGCGCTGCAGGATTTGCAGTGCGAACCCGACGGTATTGCGTTTTCGGCCATCAGCTTCGGTGAATCGCTGGACCCGGTTCATTTCGGTACGAACATAGTCAGTGACTGCGGAATAAAGTGCCGCCTCCTCGGGGGAGAGTTTGTACTTCGCGGTATAGGCACGCCGCTCGGGAAACAGGGGGCGCGCATCGAATCGCAGCAGTTCTTCCTTGGTGAGCCTGCGCATCAAGTCTTCGGTGTCAGCGTATTGAACACCATCCCGAAAACGCCCTTCGAACCGGTCTTCGTCTAACAGCGCCATGAACAGCTGGAAATCCGTCTCTTTACCATTGTGAGGAGTGGCGGTCATGAGCAGGAAGTGTTGGCACAGCCGGCCCAATAGCTGGCCTGTCCGATAACGCTTCGTGTACTTCACCTCACCACCGAACCAGGTAGCTGCCATCCGGTGGGCTTCGTCGCATACGATCAGGTCCCACTCGGTGGCATGTTCGAGTTTCTCCTGCAGAGCTTCGTCACGTGCAAGCATGTCGAGGCGTGCAATCAGCCAGTTTCGATCCTCGAAGGGATTCCCGGATCGTGAAGATTCGATCATCTCACGAGTGAGAATATCGAATTCCAGGCCGAATTTATCTCCGAACTCGTCCTGCCATTGCTCAACCAGGCTGCCGGGAGCGACGATCAGGCAACGCTCCAAGGCTGAACGTGCGATGAGTTCCTTGATCAGCAGCCCGGCCATGATCGTCTTGCCCGCCCCAGGGTCATCAGCGAGCAGAAATCTCAGAGGCTGTCGGGGGAGCATCTCGCCGTAGACTGCGGATATCTGGTGGGGCAGCGGATCTACGCGACTGGTATGTATGGCGAGATAAGGGTCGAAATGATGTGCGAGTTCAATCCGGTTTGCCTCGGTGACCAATCGGAATAACGCCCCATCACCGTCAAATGACCAGGTTTGGCCACGTTCGTTGATGCCGAGGCGTGACTCGTCGTCGCGCCACAACGTGGTCTCCGACACGCCGCCATTCGGTTCGCGGTAGACCAGGTTGATAGCTTGATTGCCGATCCATTCAACGGATACGACCTGGACGGGTTTCTCCGGCACAACACCCTCAACCATTGCGCCGGGTGATATATCTTCAAGAAGGCTCATGATCAAACTTTACAGGGCAGGAAAATACAAACCCCTCACACTGCTTGCGTGCAATGAAGGCGTGTGATCATACGTGAGATTGGCACCATGGGAAGCGGTGGTTGTGCAAATTTACTTGAGTGAATTTGCAAATTACTGAATTGGCTGGCTTTTTCCATCCCCGTTTAGTATTCAATCACTGCATCACCCATCAATTGCCGAGAGCCATGTCGATCACCCGGGCCACGTGCAGCGCCCCGCGGCCGGTGCCGAGGCCCACCTGGTGGCGGCAGGAGGTTCCATCCGCCACGATCAGGGTATCCTCTTCAGCGTCCCGCACCGCCGGCAGGAGGTTCGCCTCGGCCATCTTCACCGATACCTCCCACGTGTCCCGCGCGTAGCCGAAAGCCCCGGCCATACCGCAGCAGGCGGAGTCGACGGCCAGGACCTCAAGACCGGGAATCCGTCCGAGAACGGTCTCCACCGGCCCCATCTGCTGGTGGGCCTTCTGGTGGCAATGGCCGTGCAGGAGAGCGCGGGATGCCGGGGTGTGAAGATCGAGTGCGGGGTCTTCCCCGGCCAGGAAGGACTCGAACAGGGTGACTTGTCCGGCCACCGTGCGGGCACGGCCATCCCGGTGCAGTCCGGGCAACTCCTCCATCAGGCCCAGGGTGCAGCTGGGTTCAACCCCGATGATGGGCACCCCCCCGGCGGCGAGGTCGTGCCAGGCATGGAGGAGGCGGCGCTGCTCGGCCCGGGCCCGGTCGACATCTCCGCAAGTGAGCCAGGTCCGTCCGCAGCACAGCGGCCGCGAGCCCGCTGCCGGTGACAGCACCCGGTAACCCGCGGCCGCCAGCACCCGGGCAGCCGCGTACAGGTTTTCTGGTTCGAACCAGGTGTTGAAGGTGTCGGCGAAGAGAATCACCTTCGGGCCGTCCTCGGGCCCCGTGTCGTGATGAATGTAGGGATCCCGGCGCCAAGCCGGCAGCGGCCTTCGCCGGGAGAAGCCGGTGACCGGCTCAAGCAGCGCGGCGAGCGCGGGAACCCGCGACGGCAGGTTGGTGAGTGGCGCGAGGCGGGAAAACCACGGGGCATAGGCGGGCAGGCCCGCGACCAGCTTCTGGTGGAGGTCGAGGCCCCGCTCGCGGAACCCGGCGGCCGCCACCTCGATTTTCATTCGCGCCATGTCCACGCCGGTGGGGCATTCACGACGGCAGGCCTTGCAGCTGACGCAGAGCTTCATCGTGTCCCGCATGGCGTCGGAGGCGAGGGCGTCCTCGCCGAGCTGCCCCGAGATCGCGAGCCTGAGCGAGTTGGCCCGGCCCCGGGTGAGGTCGCGCTCGTTCCGCGTGACCCGGTAGGAGGGGCACATGCCGCCGCCGGCGAGCTTGCGGCAGGCGCCGTTGTTGTTGCACATCTCGACCGCGCCCTGAAATCCGCCGCCCTCCCCGGGCCAGGCGGACCAGTCGAGCGCGGTCCGGATCGGCCCGACGCGGTAGCCGGGCGGGTAGCGGAAGAGGCTGCGCTCGTCCATCTTCGGAGGGTCGACGATCTTGCCCGGGTTGAGGATGCTCCCCGGGTCGAGCAGCCCCTTCACTTTGGCGAAACTGTCCACCATCCTGGCGCCGAACATCTTGCGGTGGAATTCCGAGCGGACCAGCCCGTCGCCATGCTCCCCGGAATGGGAACCCCGGTATTCGAGCACCATGTCGAACGCCTCCTCGGCGATTGCGCGCATGGCCCTCACGTCCTGGTCCAGCCGGAGGTTCAGCACCGGCCGCACGTGCAGGCAGCCCACCGACGCATGGGCGTACCAGGTGCCCATGGTGCCGTGCTTGCGGAAGATCCTGGTGAGACGCTCGGTGTATTCCGCCAGGTCCTCAAGCGCCACCGCGCAGTCCTCGACGAAGGAGACGGGCTTTCTTTCCTCCTTCATCGACATCATGATGTTCAGCCCGGCCTTGCGCACCTCGAAGATCTCGGACTGGAAGCCGGGGTCGACGGCTTCCACCATCCCGCCGCGCTTCTTCGGGGGGTGGTCCCAATGAAAGCCGAGGTCGCCCATGAGATCCCTGAGGGCGGTGAGCCGGCGGCGGTTCTCCGCCGGGTCCTCCTCGGCGAATTCCACCAGCAGGAGCGCCTCGGGCTCGCCGCGCACGAACCGCTTCACCACCGGCCGGAACATCGGGATGTCCATGGACAGCTCGATCATGGTCCGGTCGATCAGCTCTACCGCCACCGGCTCCAGCGCGACGATATGCTGGGCGGCATCCATGGCATCGTGGAATGACGGGAAGTGGAGCACCCCGAGCAGCTTGTGCGCCGGCAGGGGTGACAGATGGAGATCGATGGCCTCCGACAGCGCCAGGGTCCCCTCGGAGCCCACCAGGAGGTGCGCGGAATTGATGGACCCGTTATCCGCATCCACGGGGGCCCCGGCCGCCGGACGGTGCAGGCCGGGCACCAGCGCGTCGATGTTGTATCCGCCGACCCGCCGCAGCACATCCGGGAACCGGGCCCGGATCTCGTCCTGCTCCCTTCTTCCCAGTGCCACCAGGGGCTTCCAGAAGGCATCCCGTTCCGCTTCGGCCAGGGGCAGCGATCCGAAGCGGCGGCGTGCGCCGTCGGCCAGGATGGCGTCGATGGCGTCCACGTTGTCCCGCATCAGGCCGTAGCGCAGGGACCGGCTGCCGCAGGAGTTGTTGGCGGCCATGCCGCCGATGGTCGCCCGCGAGGCGGTGGAGACGTCCACGGGAAACCAGACGCCCCGGGGTTTCAGCATCCGGTTCAGCTGGTCGAGCACGACCCCCGGCAGGACC
>JAJDTE010000132.1:0-43306 GCA_022827325.1 Gammaproteobacteria bacterium
GATACGACATAGGTAATGGGTTTTTCCGGATAGTCAGCCTGTGCCGGTCCGGCAATCAGGGCTAGGGTGGTCAAAGCTGTAGCGACCAGAAATTTCAGGTTTTTCAAGATATCCTCCTGACTAAGCATGCAGAGATTAAAATTTAGTGGAATCTAGAGTTCTAGACCTTTGTATCTTTGCAGTATCATAATGTATTGTCAAGTAACAAACACAAATCTGTTCCTCGCAGCAGAATGCTGCATCCGAAAAAAAGGATAACCGCGCCCTGAACCGGGCTTCCGATACTTACTAACAAGGCTCCATCAGGTCCTGTGCATCAGAATCCATCCGGCGTACTTGCCTGAGGAAAACTGGTCTTGCCCTGCCCTGCACAACCAGCAGCCCCAGTCGCTGAAGTGCGTTGCAGAACTCCCACATCAGCCTATCGACGACGGAACCGGAAGAATTCAGGAAGAACATGCCACCCTTGCGCTTCCGGTACGAATCAGGCACCAAACTGCCGACAACCATTCCACAATGTGTAATCGCGATCCGTGCAACCCCATGGCGCAACCGTCCCCAGCGGAACCGGGCCGATATGGAATTTCTCGTCGTCGCTGTCCGGCAACCCCGAGAACACGGCGAGACACCTTTTTCATCTACCTCGGTTGCTTTCCACCTTCGCTTTCGAAATGCTTACAACAACCATTTTAATGATTATATTTCAATATGTTAAAATGTGTTTTCAGTTCCCACCTGTGCCATGACTGCCGCCGCCGACTCTCCTCTGTTCTTCCATGACCCCCTGGCGCCGGACATGCGGGAACTGACGCTGTCGGGCGACGAGGCGGTTCATGCGGGCCGGTCGAGAAGGCTCGGCCCGGGCGACGGGATCGCCCTGACCAACGGACGCGGCCTGCTGGGGATAGGGACAGTGGAGGAAGTGACCCGGCAACCGCCATCCATGCGGGTATCCGTGGAACACTGCAGCCTTGTCCGTGCGCCGGCAACCGAGGTGGTTCTTGCCGCTGCCCTGCCGAAGGGCGACAGGCTCAACACACTGCTGGACATGGCGACCCAGCTGGGAATGCAGGTATTCCAGCCGCTGGACTGCGTGCGCAGCGTGGTGCGCCATCAGCAGAAAATGACCGACCGGTTTCGACGTGTCGTCATGAGCGCGGCGAAACAGTGCCGCCAGACCAGATTTCCCCGTATCGAGGAGCCGAGGTCCGTGCAGCAGCTCCTGGCAGGGAATGGCCACGATGCCGCCGTGATCTACGGCGAACCGTCAGGCGATTCGCTTTGTCTGGCCGCTCAGGGCATAATCCGCAGGCCCCCGAGAGTGGTGATCGTCGTCGGCCCCGAGGGCGGGTTCGATGATGGGGAGTTGGAGCTGCTTCGGAACTGCTCCGCCATGGCGGTGAACTGCGGTTCACTGATACTGCGCACGGAAACCGCTGCGCTGGCACTGCTCACCACTGCCGATCAGTGGCTTTCCACCCTGCCGGAGACTGCCTGATCCCTTGACAACGGCAACCTGGATACATATGCCTTCCCAGAACCTAGTATGGATCGATCTCGAGATGACCGGACTGTCTCCGGAGACCGACGTCATCATCGAGATTGCCAGCATCGTCACGGATGCCCAACTCAACATCCTTGGCGAGGGACCGGTCATCGCGGTGAGCCAGCCACTGACCCGTCTGGCACAGATGAACGAGTGGAACACCCGCACGCACACCGAAAGCGGCCTGGTCAACCGGGTCAAGGAATCCAACATCAGCACCGCCGAGGCCGAAAGCCAGACCCTGGAATTCATCCGCGGCCTCGTCCCGGGGAACCATTCACCCCTGTGCGGAAACTCGATCTGCCAGGACAGGCGGTTCCTGGCCCGCCACATGCCCAAGCTGGAAGCCTATCTGCATTACCGGAACCTGGACGTCAGCAGCATCAAGGAACTGGTGACCCGGTGGCGGCCGGAACTGCTGGGCGGATTCAGCAAGCGCAATACCCATCGCGCCATGGAAGACATCCGTGAATCCATCGAGGAATTGAAGTACTACCGCAGAACCTTTCTGCGCGCGCCATTGCCTGCCACCGGCTGATCCCCGGTCAGGGGCCCCGTGGCGACGGCGCCCGGCCTGATCAACTACCAACGAAGGCTACCGTCAGCAAGAATCCGGAGTGTCTCCTGCATTGAACCGGCATACGGACGACGGTTCAATCGTTCCCCGTCATCGAAAACCGAGGGCCCGGGCTATTTTCTGCAGCACGCCCTGAGGCGGTGGCGGCTCCTGGGGCGCGGGCGCTTCGTGGGCGGTTGCCGGGGCATCGGCCGTCTCCCGGGATTCTTCCGCGGACGTTCCGGAATCGGACTCGCCGCGGTCGAACCGGATCCCCAGTTCACCGAGCTTGCCCGCTGTCGGCACCCCGCCGGAATCCCAGCCCCGGAGTTCGTAGTACTCGGGAATCAACACCCCGAGTTCCACCACATTGCCGTTGCCGAAGCCCCCGGGCACCGGGTCCTTCAGCATCCTGGGCGGCAGCGTATCGTCCGCGGACGTCAGGCCTGCGGAGTTGTTGAACAGCCGCTCGAGGTTCCAGATGCGCTCCCCGGTACTGCGCAGCCTCTCTACATCCCAGTCGCCTGAACAGGTTGCACTGATCATCCTGGAAAAATGCTCGTATCCCCACACCCCGGTGGTGAACAGGCAAAGCCCCGTGGAGTCCACCATGGCAACGAAGTCCTGGGAAGTGCGCACGGCCTCCGCCTTGCCGCCGGTTCCCGGGTCCGCCATGTCCTGATCGAAGGTGTCATGCCTGAGATGACAGGCGCCCCGGTTGCTGGTGGCGTAGCCGAGCCCCATGCCCTGCATGGCGCGCCCGTCGTATCCCGCGAATTCCTGGCCCTTGGCAACCATGGCGAGTTCCGGATGGCCGTACTTCTCGCAAAGGCGCCGGGAGCCCAGGCCCAGTTCACGGCCGAAGCCTTCATGCTTGCCGGTCCTTTCGGACATCACCACCAGGGCCTCGGCGCTGCCGAAGCTGAGGTCAATGCCGTCCGTCTGCTCCCTGGTGATGGCGCCGATCTCGTAAAGCTCCATGGCCGCCGCCAGCGTGACCCCGAAGGAGATCGGGTCCATCCCGTGCTCGTTCATCATGAACCCGGCGAACGTCAGTGCATCGAGGTCGTCCACTCCCACCACGGGGCCAAAGGCAAAGGTGGTCTCGTATTCCAGGCCGCCGGACGTGCCCCAGTATTCCGGCCGGTCCCGAACGCTGAAGTGTTCGGGATCGATGCGGGCAAGCCGGCCGCAGCCGATGGTGCACCCGAAACAGGCGGCGTTCCGGACGAGGTTGCGGTGGCCGTTCCGGTTTTTCACCGTCACCGCCTCATGGTTGATTCTGGAAGCGCCATCGAAGGATATCTTGCGGAAGTTCTCCGTCGGCAGCCCGCCGAATTCCTGCATGCTTTCAAGCATCGCGTGGGTGCCGTAACGCATCAGCCCCCGGCGGGCGCTGCTGGCGTTCATCTCCTCGTTGACGGTGCGGACGACTTCCATGAAGGCCTTCGCGTTATCCTCCTTGACGCCCACCGTGCCGCGTGCCGCGATTGCCTTGAGGTTCTTGCTGCCCATGACCGCGCCGACACCGGACCGTCCCGCAGCCCGGTGAAGATCGTTCACCACGCATGCGTAACGCACGCCCTGCTCCCCGGAGACACCGATCGCGGCGACCTTGGTCAAGGGGTCCTGGGTGCGCTTGTGTATCCACTCATCGGCCTGCCAGACCGATTTTCCCCAGATCTCATCCGCCGGCAGTATGCGGACATCATCATCCCGGATGTCCAGGTATACCGGTGCCGGCGAGCGGCCGGTGATGATCAGCAGGTCGTAGCCGGCATACTTGAGTTCGGCACCGAACTTGCCCCCGGAATTGGATGCTGCGATCGCGCCGGTCAACGGGCCCTTGGTCACCACGGTGTAGCGTCCGCTGGTGGAGGCCATGGTTCCGGTCAGGGGGCCGGTGGCGAAAATCAGGACGTTGTCCGGTCCCAAGGGATCCGCCGCCGGGTCCATTTCCTCCCACAGATAACGCGTGGCGAGACCCCGGCTACCCAGATACTGTTCGGCCCATTCCATGTTCAGCGGTTCGATGGATGTGGTCCCGGCGCTGAGATCGACACGCAGAATGTTCTTTTGCCAACTCATGGGTTTTCTCCTTTTGCGGTATATGATGTTGATCTGTTGTGGTTTTCACGGCGGTCCCGTAAGGCGCCGGCATCCGAGTCGGACCGTCGCCCTGGCGGCGGCGGTCCGGCGGATCTCTGCTCACGGGATAATGCGGGATTTTGCCCGGATTTTCCAGATGGGGATTTCACTGTAATCGCGCGGAATGAGCCGTCCGGACCCCGGCTACATCAGCGGAAAGAAAACACCTCCGCTGCGCACACCGTACACTTCGCTGCCGGGCAACTCCCGTTCGGCCATTTCCGCCAGGTGATAGTAGGCGGAACGCTTCAGGCGGGCCTTCAGGCCGTCCCGGATCAGGACCACGGGGTCCGGCTCGCCGGTCTGCGGGTCGATCCTCGGATCGAGAGGATGGTCGCGGTCCAGGGGAACGGTCTCATCCATGTCGGTGCGAAACCAGATGCGGCGGCCGTCATTCCCGCCGTCAACGGACACCTCCACCACCTGGAAAGGCGCATCCTCCACCCGGATCCGGTAGCCGACCGTCGGGGTGATCAGAAAGAAATCGCCGTCCCGGAGAGCCAGCACGGTGGAGAACAGCTTGACCAGTTCATGGCGCCCGATGACGCCGCCCTCGTGAATCCAGCGGCCGTCGGCCCGGATTTCCAGGTCAAAATCAACCAGCCTTTCCGGATGCCAGGTCTGCACCGGGGGACGGCGAAAGGGCCTGACCTCGTCGAACAGCCGGTCAAGTGTCCCACGGTCAATGCAGTCGGACATGCAGCGGTCGCTACAGGCCGGCTCAGTGGGTGCCGTGATGGCTCAGGGCGCTGCCCAGCAGACGGGCAGTGATGTCCACCGCGGAGATCACCTCGTCGTAGTGCATCCGTGTCGGGCCGATCACGCCCAGCACACCGACCCGCTGGTGGTCCACCTCGTAGGGCGCGGCGATCACGCTGCAATCCTCCAGGATCTTGTACCCGGACTCTTCCCCGATGAAGATGTGGACACCGGACGTATCCATGCTCTTTTGCAGGAGATCGTAGAGCACCTGCTTGGTCTTGAACGTGTCAAAAAGCCTCTTGATCTTTTCCAGTTCGGCAAAATCCGGCACCGTCAGGAGGTTGTTCTCCCCGCTCACCAGCACCGACTCCTGGTCGGTATCGGCATCCGCGCCGAACAGTTGGCCGGCCATCCGGATCGCGGTACGCATCTCACGGTGCATGCTCCGGTGATCGTTCCGCATGTGCACGGTGAGGTCCAGGCGGACATCATCCAGTATCCAGTTGGCGTAGGTGTCGTTGAAAAAGTTGGCGGCTTCCACCAGTTCGCTGTCGGAGTACTCGCGCCTGGTCGAGATCACCTGGTTCTGGACCTGGCCGTCTGCCGTGATCAGGATCGCCAGCACCCGCTGCTGGGAGAGGTTCAGGAACTCGATCTGGCGGAACTTGCTGCCGGACTTGCTGGGGGTCGAAACCACCCCGGCAAACGAGGTGATCTGCGACAGCATTTCCGTGGCGCTGGTGAGGATGCCCCGGAAGTCGGATACCCCCTGAAGGGCGGCCCGGAAATCGGCACGAAGGTCGGCCAGGGAATCGTGGTTGATCTGGCCGGTGCTCATCATGCAGTTGATGAACAACCGGTAGCCCTTGCGCGTCGGCACCCTGCCCGAGGAGGTGTGCGGTGCCTGTATCAGCCCCAGATCCTCCAGATCGGACATCACGTTGCGGATGGTGGCCGGGCTGAGCGACAGAGCGGTTTCCCGTGACAGGGTCCGCGAACCCACCGGCACCCCGTCGCTGATATACCGCCCGATGAGCCCGAGGAGAACCTGTTCAGCACGGGGGCTCAATTCGATTTGCTCTTGCAGCTTTTCAGTACCGGATGCGGGCATCGTTGAAATTCTTCCGGGTACCATATGATGTCGTACCTGAAAGAGAAATAGCAACCCGGCTCCGGGGTGTCAAGATTGTTTTTTGTCCCGTTGCGCATATACTGTGGTCCGTTCTAGGGATCAGTTTCACGGAACCTGCATAATCTTCTACTATAAGAATACAAAATAACTATCTGTATTTATTTTGAAAATATCCAAAATCGGACTGTTCGGAAAGTTTCGCGACTCCAGCGTGGCCCCGGTCATGGACCGGGTGCGGGCACTCCTGGAAGCGCGCGGCGTACGGGTGCTGCTGGGCAGCACCACTTCCGCGGAGATCGACGGAGAACGGATAGACGAACAGCACCACCCCCTGGACCAGTTGATCGACGTCGCCATGGTGGTCGGGGGGGACGGCACCATGCTGAACGCCGCCAGGATCCTCTGTACCCACGGTGTACCCATGGTCGGCGTGAATCTCGGCAGGCTCGGCTTTCTCACCGACATCCCCCAGGGCGACCTGGAAACCAACCTGGATGCCCTGCTGGACGGCCGCTTCAGCGTGGAAAACCGGACGCTGCTGAAGACAACGGTGCTCAAGGATGATGAATCCATCTACGAAGGCGTCAGTCTGAATGATGCCGTGATCGCCAAGGGCGAGACCGGCCGGCTGATCGAATTCGAGACCAGGATCGACGGTCGTTTCGTGAGCCATACCCGCAGCGACGGCATCATCATCGCCACGCCGACGGGCTCTACCGCCTATTCCCTGTCTTCCGGCGGGCCCATTGTGTATCCGACGCTCTCGGTCCTGAGCATCGCCCCGATCTGTCCGCACACCCTGAGCAACCGCCCCATCATCATCTCGGACGACGCCGTGGTGGACATCTGTGCCTTCAGAACCCCGGAAACCCATGCCATCCTGTCCCTGGACGGCCTGATTGTGCATCAGCTTTCCGGGGAAGAGACCCTTCGCCTGACCAGGGCGGACAGGAAGCTGTCCATGATCCGGATCGACCCGCACGACCATTTCGAAGTACTGAGAACCAAGCTCGGCTGGGGCTGATGTTCGACTGGTTGTCCATCCGCCACTTCGCCATCGCATCGGAAGTGGAGTTGGAGTTCGGTGCGGGATTCACCGCCATCACCGGCGAAACGGGTTCCGGCAAGTCGCTGCTCGTGGATGCGCTGGGAATCCTGCTGGGGGGGCGGGGGGAACAGGGACTGATCCAGCAGGGCAAGGAGGAGGCCGAGATACGGGGCGGATTCAACCTGCCGGATGGCAGCCCGGTTCTCGCCTGGCTCCGGGAAAGGGATCTGCAGGGCGGGGACGAACTGGTTCTGCGGCGAATCCTCCGGCGTGACCGCCCCGGGCGGAGTTTCATCAACGGCAACCCGGTCAACGTGTCCCAGTTGCGGGACCTGGGGGATCGGCTGGTGGAAATCCACGGTCAGCAGGAACACCATTCACTGCTCCAGCGAGGCGTGCAGCAGGCACTGCTGGATGAGGCCGCGGGCAATTCCGGGCTGCTGGACGAACTCGCCACCGCCTGGGACGGCCTGCGGGATATCGGGAAGCGGCTTGCGGAAATCAGCCGGGAACAGGAAAGCGTACTGGAACGTATCGAACTGCTCCAGTTCCAGCTGTCCGAACTCGATCGGCTGGATCCCGGGGACGACGAATGGGAGTCGTTGTCGCAGAAACAAAGAAGACTCGGCCACGCGGCCGAACTCCTGGATGCGATGCATGGAGCCGTGGCACAGCTGCACGATGATGACCTGTCGGTTCACGGGCAACTGAACCGGATTGCCGGACGCCTGCGCCAACTCGAACAGTATGATCCGGCCACCGGCGAAATCGCCGCGCTGCTGGAGGAGGCCGAAATCAACGTCAGCGAATCCGTCACCCGGCTCAGGGAGTCTCTCGACCAGATTGACCCGGGGGTGGATGAACTGCAACAGGTGGAGGAGCGGATGTCTGCCTGGCATGCAATGGCGCGGAAGCACCGGGTGCTCCCCGGTGAACTTCCGGGCCTGCGGGATGGACTTGGCGACTCGCTGGAACAGCTGAAAAACCCGCAGGCGGAGCGGGAAAGGCTCGAGAGGCAGCAAGAGGAGGCCGGGCAGGTTTGCGATCGGCTGGCGGATGCGATCAGCGGGAACCGCCGCAAGGTCGCCTCGGCCCTGGCCCGGAAAATAACGGCCGCGATGCGGGAACTCGGCATGCCCGGCGGCCGTTTTGAAATTGTCCTTGCGCCCGTGAAGCCGGAACCACTGTCCCGTTCGGGCCGCGAAACCGTGACCTTCCTCGTATCCGCGAATGCGGGGCAGGAACTGCAACCCCTGTCCAGGGTCGCCTCCGGCGGGGAAATCTCCCGCATTTCCCTGGCCATCCAGGTGATCCTGGCGGATGCCGCCGATGTGCCTACGATGATCTTCGACGAGGTGGACGTCGGCATCGGCGGAACCGTGGCCAATGTCGTGGGCGAGCGCCTGCGCCAGCTCGGAAAATCCTGTCAGGTGATCAGTGTCACCCACCTCCCCCAGGTCGCTTCGCGGGCCAATCGACATATCTCGGTCACCAAAAGGGAGCGAAAAAATATCGTGGACGTGGAACTCAGCCTGCTGGAGCGGCCCGAAAGAATCGTGGAAATCGCCCGCATGTCCGGGACCGACACACCAAGCCAGGCCTCCCGGGACCATGCCAGGCAGATGCTGGATTCGGGCGACCCGGAACGCCCGGGCTGACTGCCCATTGCCTCGCTGCTGGGGTATCATTCGCCCGATGAACGAAACCGCACAAATCATCCGGGATCCCGCGCTGGCGCCCGCCGCCGCGGGCGCCATACGGCAGGCCAGGCTGGACGATGTCACGGACATCCATCGCCTGCTCACCCACTACGCTTCGCTGGAAAGACTGCTGCCCCGCGCCGAGCCGGACATCTACCAGTCGTTGCGGGAGTTTGTCGTGGCCGAGCGCGATGGCCGCGTGGTCGGCTGCGCCTCACTGCAGATATTCACCCGCGATCTCGGCGAGGTGCGCAGCCTGGCCGTGGACCCCGATGCCACCGGAATGCGGATCGGTTCGCGCCTCGTGCGGGCGCTGGAAGACGACGCGCGCCGGCTGGGGCTTTCCCGGCTGATGGCGCTGACCTACGAGGTCAGCTTTTTCAACAGAATGGGTTATGAAGTGGTGGAAATGAAAGTCCTTCCCGAAAAGGTCTGGGGCGCATGCATCAACTGCCCGAAATTCCGCAATTGTGATGAAATAGCGGTTCTCAAATACCTGTCTGCCACGGAATGAAACCGCCCGCCCTCGAAATGCCGAAACGCGCCATCCGAACCATTGTCCCCCTGGCCCTCGTCATGGTACTGGGAGCAGCGGTTTCCGCATGCGTCTACCGGGTCGACGTCCAGCAGGGAAACGAGATCACCGCGGACATGATATCCAAGCTGAATCCGGGCATGACCCGCCGACAGGTCGTCAAGATCCTGGGATATCCCCTGGTCAGCGATCCGTTCAACCGCAACCGGTGGGACTACTTCTATTCCTACAAGTCCGGCAAGACCCGGGAAATGACCCGCCGGTCCGCCAAGCTCCTGTTTGAAGGGGACTACCTGACCTCGGTGGAAAGCGATATCGCCCCGGAAACCGAATAGGCCGGAAACGCAATGATGCCGGCCCGGTCCGCGCGCGACCCGGCCCCGCCGGTAATTTCTCCTAGCCGTCCGCGCTTTGCAGACCGGCTTCGGCCAGAAGCTTCTCGGGGGCAACGTATCCGCCCAGCACCCGCCCGTCGTCCAGCATGATGAACGGTGTGCCCTGCACCCCCAGCCGGAAGCCGAGCTGATAGTGCTCGTCTACGGGATTCTCGCAGACCTTCCGTTCGATCTCCTCCCCGGCCTTGGCCCTGGTCATGGCGTCCCCCTGGTCCGCGGCGCACCAGACCGCCACCGCCTCGCGGTAGCTGTCTGAATCGAGACCGGCCCGCGGCCACATCATGTAGCGGACCTTGAGTCCGCCCTCCTTCAGTGCCGGGACATCACGATGAAATTTCTGGCACCAGCCGCAATCCGTGTCGGTGAACACCGTGATATAGCGCTTGCCCTCCGGATCACCCATGATGATCATCCGGCTCTCGGGGACCCCGTCCAGTTCCTTGATCGCTAGCTGCTGCTCCCTGTTCTGCCGCTCCCGGGACCAGCTGACACGCCGGTCGGTGTCATACACCTCCCCGATCAGCACGAACCCGGCATGGCTGTAGACATACAGGTGCTCGTTGCCGATGCGCACATGGTAGACCCCCTGCATGTCGGTCGGCTCCACCGAAGTGATGGTCGCCCCATCTGGAATGATTTTCAGCAGGTTCTCGCGAACCGCATCCATTTCAACGGTCACCCGGTCCTGGGCGTTCACAACCGGCGGGGCGATCGCCAGGGCGGCGGCAAGCATCACCACTCTGGCCAGTGCCCGGTCAGGGCGGAAATTTCGTGTCATTGCACTCTCCTTCGAATGTGGTCTGTCGGAAGCTTGGATGCCCCGCAATCCTGAAAGTTCATGAATCAGGGAGGGTGATCGGCCTGCCGGGTTACCCGGCATTATCCATGAACGGGACAAATAACCCAAGACCTGCCGCACCGACCCGTGGGTTCCGCGGTCGCGGACACCCGCATTCCATCGGCATTATGCCCCAAGCAGCAGCTCTCCAAGACCGGCAATCCGGTCCCGGTTACCGGCGAGCAATCCCCTGCCCAACCGCACACCCTCCCGGATGGAAAGCCCCGGGCCATCCGCCACCAGTTTGACGATGGCCAGGCGTGAGAGCCGGTTTCCCGATGCGAGAAACCCGGCGATCCCCGCGCCTTCCATGTCATACAACCAGGGACGGGCAAACTCGGTTTCCGGCGTATCCACGGTCCGCAGGCAGCCTCCGGTCGCGGTCACCGGACCGGGCCTGTCCCCGCCGCCGGGCGGTTGCATCGTGAGCGTCCAGCTTTGCCCCCGGTAATGCACCCGGTGTATCCACACCAGCGTGCCGGGCGCGTATGCTGCCTGCCCGACACCGCGCGGGTCGACCGCACTGCCTCCATATCCCGCAACACCGAAATTCAGCCAGGTATCCTCTGGTGTGGCGGGTCCGGCAGTAAAAAGGCGTCCGAGGGTCGCCCGGCATTGGTCCACGCCCTGCCCCGTGAGGACAAGGCGGACCCCGTCTCCGGGGTACAGGTTGGGATCATGCCTGCACCTGTCGAGGCCGAAATGGTCCACGAAGGGCATGCCCTCGGCAAGATGGGCGCAAAGGACGGTCAGCATCCCGGTCAGCAGGCCGGCTGGCAGGCACTCCACCGGTTCGAGATCCGGCGATAGTGTCCAGCGCCCTCGACATTGCCGCGGCGTTCCATGCCCTGGACCAGGATTTCGCATTTGCGCCGCAGGGTGTCGATGCAGGCCCCGCGGTCCCCCGCATCCAGCGTGTCCCGCAGCAGCAGCTTGTCCAGGGAATGGACCCTGAACCGATCCATACCCCAGTGCCGCCTGGACAGCTGGTCATGGTGACCGCCGTACTTGATGAGACAGGGTTCCTTCACCAGCCCGGCACGGTAACGCTGAAAGATCCGCAGCCACAGGTCATAGTCCTCGCAGGCGGGCAGATCCGGATCGAACAGCCCCGCATCCGCCAGCACTGAACCGTGCAGCAGCACGGATGACGGGGACACGCAGCAAAGCGGCAGACACTGGCGGAATATCCTGCCTTCCGGCTTTGCATGCCTTCGACCCGGGTTCACCCTGCGGCCGTTCCTGATCCAGAGCTCGTCGGTGTGGCAGATCCTGAGTTCCGGATGTCCGGCAAGGAGCTTTGCCTGTAATTCGAGCTTGCGCGGGAGCCATTCATCGTCAGAATCCAGCAAGGCGATCCATTCTCCCGTGGCCGCCTCGATGCCTCGGTTGCGCGCCGCGCTGACACCCGCATTGGCCTGGCGCAGGATCGTTACCGACGGAAATGTCCGCGCCAGGAGTGGCGCCGTTCCGTCATCGGACCCGTCGTCCACCACGACGATTTCCCGGGGCGCCAGGGTCTGGCCGAACACCGAACGGATGGCCCTTGAGACCAGGGCGGCCCGGTTGTGGGTGGGTATGACGACGCTGACATCCACAGGGCAACCGACGGTGTCACCGCCCGCAGGCCGGCAACGGCCGCCTACATCAGGTGGCTGACCGCATCGCGCTCTTCCAGCAGTTCCCTCTCGGTGAGCGTCATGCGCTCCCTGCTGAAGTCATTGATTTCGAGGTCCCGGCAGACATGATAGTCCCCCCCGCTGCAGGTCACCGGGAAGGAATACATGATCCCCTCCGCGATTCCGTAGCTCCCGTCCGAGGGAATCGCCATGCTGACCCAGTCGCCTTCCCGCGTGCCCATCGCCCAGTCGCGCATGTGATCGATAGCGGCGGACGCGGCGGACGCGGCGCTGGACGCGCCACGGGCCTTGATGATGGCGGTACCGCGATTTTGCACCTCCGGGATGAAGTTTTCCCTGAGCCATTCCCCGGGCACATCGACCGGCGCCCCATCCACACTCACGTGGAAGACATCGGGATACTGTGTGGCGGAATGGTTCCCCCAGATGGTCATCCGCCTGACTGCATCATGGTGGACGCCCAACTTGTCCGCCAACTGGGCCTTGGCCCGGTTGTGGTCCAGCCGGGTCATCGCGGTGAATCGGCGCGGGTCGAGATCCGGGGCATTGGCGGCGGCAATGAGCGCATTGGTGTTCGCCGGGTTGCCCACCACCAGGACACGGACGTTCCGTGAAGCATTGTCATTGAGTGCCTTTCCCTGGACCGAGAAGATCTTGCCGTTGTCCTTGAGCAGGTCGCTGCGCTGCATGTCCGCCGTCCTCGGCTTGGAACCCACGAGCAACGCATAGTCCGCGTCCCCGAAGGCCACGTTGGGATCATCGGAGGTTTCTATCCCGGCCAGCAACGGAAAAGCGCAGTCCATCAGTTCCATCACCACCCCCATGACCGCACCCATCGCAGGGGGGATTTCCAGCAACTGCAGGATGACAGGCTGATCCCTTCCCAGCATGTCGCCTGCGGCGATTCTGAACAACAGTGCATAGGAAATGTTACCGGCGGCTCCGGTCACCGCAACTCGGACGGGTGGTTTCATGGTATTTCTCGAAGGTGTTTGGGTACCGTGGAAGAGCGGGGATTATAGTCAATGCCGGCATCGCTGTCCCTCGCCCGTAAGTTCCACCTGCAGTTTCCGCCCCGGGATATCCGCCGTTTCGCGAACGGGACCCCGAGGACGGGGCCACACCCCGCCATCCGGTCAATGGGAAAAGGCAGAGCGGCAATCCGGATTCCGCGCGGGCGCGCTCCGGATCCATTGCCGGATAACGTATTATTATAGTAATATCAATTTACTATAGATGAATTTTAATAAATTGAATACAATACGAAATGGAACGGCAAGATTATCTTCCACCGGCACCGGAATCCGCGGATTTTTGCAAAACGGTCATGCGGCTTCCGGTTGACTAGGCCTTGGATGGTCCGTAGTATTCAATCGGATATGCCCCTTTCTCTCCCAAAGTCCTTGCTGTTTTGCGTCCTGCTGCTGCCGCTGCCCGGCTGCGCCGGCGGATCGTGGCAGGCGACGCCTGGCCCTCCGGTGACGGTATCCGCCGTGGCCCTGCCCGAACTGTCCGGGCCCGCGTCAACGGATGGCTATCTGCTGGTTGCCAGCACCGCCAATGTCCCGGGTAGCGACCGGGAGATCGTCCCTTCCCGCCTCCTGCCTGAACTCGATTTCCCGGAAATCGAACCGGGAATCCTGTCCGATCCGGCCCGGGAATCCGAGCCGGCTGAGCCGGAGGCATTTCCGGAGTCAACGGATAACCTCTGGGACCGGCTGAACAGGGGATTCCGTCTGGGCAACCTGGAAGAGCTGCCGGGCCGGGTGGAGAAATTCGAGCGCAGGTACGGCAGCAACCCGGTGTATTTCGAGCGACTGGGGGATCGCGCCTATTGGTTTCTCCATTACATCCTCGAGGAAGTCGAAAGCCGGGGCATGCCGACCGAGGTCGCCATCTTGCCGGCCATTGAAAGCGCCTTTCGGCCCGATGCAACCTCCCGTGCAAGGGCAGCGGGAATGTGGCAATTCATCGGTGCCACCGGCCGCAGGTATGGTCTTCGGCAGGACTGGTGGATGGACGCACGGCGCGACCTGGTCCAATCCACCCGCGCCGCCCTGGACTACCTGGAATACCTGTCCCAGGAATTCGACGGCGACTGGGAACTGGCGCTGGCGGCCTACAATGCCGGCGAGGGTGCCGTACGACGCCAGATCCGCCGCAACCGGAACCGCAATCTCCCCACGACCTATGCACACCTCAAGCTGAAACGGGAAACCAGGGAATATGTGCCCCGCCTGATGGCGGTACGGAACATCCTGCGCGATCCGGGGAAATACGGCATTGCCCTGAAACCCCTGGAAAACCGGCCGACCTTGCGGGTGATCGACCTGGAATTCCAGACCGACATTTCGGTTGCCGCCTCTTTCCTCTCGCTGACGCTCAAAGAACTCCACTTTCTGAATCTTGGCTACAAGCGGCGGGTGACACCGCCCAATGGTCCGCACCATCTGGCAGTACCGGCGAACGAGGCCCAGGTCCTGCTGGAGGGACTTGCCGGACTGACACCCACGCAACGCATGCAATGGGCGCATCACAAGGTCAAGTCCGGTGAGTATCTTGGCAAGATCGCGCGCCTGCATGGTGTTTCCATCCGGTCAATCCGGCAGGCGAACCGGCTCAAATCCGACCTGATTCATCCCGGCCAGGAACTGCGTATCCCGTTGAGCGCCGGAGCGAATCAGTATGCCGGACCCACATGGGGCTCCGGCAGTGGTGAAACCGCCACCCATCTCGTTGTGCCGGGGGACTCTCTTTGGAAGATATCCCGCATCTACGGTGCCAGACTTGATGATCTGCTGCAGTGGAACCAGCTGACACGCAGCACCATTCTGCACCCGGGTCAGAGCATCATCGTCAGCCCGTAGTACCGGAGGTTCCGCCGTTATTCGGGGCCTTGCCGCACACGAGCGGTCTTCCGTCAGTTCCGGCACAGCCCGACCCGGCGGAACACGGGTACGGGTCAGAGGGCTTTCTCCATCACGATCGCGTCATTTTCCGGGCCCGCACCCGGACGGCCGGAATAGTAGCCCCGCCTGCGGCCCACCTCGGTAAACCCCGAGGCCCGGTACAGGGAAACCGCCGGAAGATTGGAACAACGCGCTTCCAGCCAGATCCTGTCCAGCTTCCGTGCCATACCCAACCTGCAGAGAAGTTCCAGGAAGATTTTTCCGTATCCCCTTGATCGGAAAGAGGGAAAAATCACCAGGTTGAGGATTTCCATGACCCTGGGCAACTGCCTCACGATGCAATAGCCGGCTACACCTTCCGGGGACTGGAGGGTAAAACCCAGGTGACCGCATTGCAGGCTCTGGTGTACCTGGACCAGGGTCCATGAATCCTGATCCGGCGGTTCCTCCTCCATGACCTGCCCGGCAGACTCAGGAGTCAGCTCGGCCAGTGAATACGCCGCATCAATCGTCAAGGGACGCCATCCCGGATGCCACCATCCTTCGCCACAGTCTCTCCTTGCCGTTCGGGTCCGCCATCAAGGAACCCAGGTCGTCCCCCATCAGCAGGGCAATCGCCCCTGCGCCGGCTTCACGATCCGATGGCCCGCCCGGCTCCACTCCGCTCATATGGGCACGCAACCACTCACTGCAATCGGGCCCGAGGGCGACTACCTGTCTCGGTGATTTCCCGGGACGGGCCTCAAGCAACTGCCGGGCGGATCTCGAGGTGTCCGCGTCCGCCCGGCCATCCCCGGGATGAAACAAGGATACGTCCCCGAGCGCGAGCCCCATGGCCGCAAGAATCTCCTCGAGGAGCCGTCTTGCGGAAGGATTCGATTCCAGGAACTGCGCACTGTCCGAGCAGAAGACCCAGATATCGCGGACAGGGTCCGACTCGCCGCCGGCAAGATGCCAGCGACCTGCCCCGGCGGTGCCTGCCTGCTCCCGGTCTGCTCCGGAACGGGCGTTTGACGGTGTGTCCGGACGGGGAGCGGCGGGGAAATCCGTTTGATCCGTGCGCCGGCGCCAGACCTCGATGCCGATCAGTCCGAGGATTTCGGCCTGCCTGGGCGACAATGCGCCCATTCCCCGGGACTTCGGCATCTCAGGCGGTCATGTCGGGGTCACTGACCGGATCCGGGGTCATCGGGTGAATCCGTCCCTCCGTCTCCGCCCTCGTCATCATCGGGCAGGAAGGCCGGGCTTTCCTGGTGGCCCTTCCGCCACCGCATGAACCATCCCAACGGGCCCGAGAGCACGTATCCGAGGGCCATGGCGAACAATACGGTGGACGGATCAAAGTAGATCAGAACCAGCATCAACAGCAGCACGATCAACACCACGAAAGGAATCCTGTCCTTGTAGTCAAAATCCTTGAAACTGCGGAACCGTAGATTGCTGACCATCAGGATCGACGCCGCCAGGGTGACACCGGCACTCAACCAGGATACGCCTTCGCCGGAAACCCCGAATTCGTACATGCACCAGACCCAGAACACCACGAATGCCGCGCCTGACGGGGACGGCAAGCCGTAAAAGTAGCGCTTGTCCTTGATGGTGAGGGTGTTGAACCGGGCCAGCCGAAGCGCCGTGGCGGCCACGTACAGGAAGGAGATCGCCGCCCCCGCCCGACTGATGCTTTGCAGTGACCAGAAGTAGACCATCATCGCCGGCGCGACTCCAAAGGCGACCAGATCCACGAGACTGTCGTATTCCTTTCCGAATTCGCTGGTGGTGTTGGTCCAGCGCGCCACCCGGCCGTCAAGGCCGTCCATGATCATTGCCACGAAAATCCAGACCGCCGCGAGATCGAATCGCCCATGAGTTGCCTGGATGATGGCAATGAACCCGAACAGCAGACCCGCCGTGGTAAACAGGCTGGGAAGAAAGTAAATACCCTTGCGGCCCTTGCCGCTGTCACCCTCTGAATACATGCCGGATTCGGGTTATCGCCCCCATGGACGGATCAGGGTGTAATGATACTCCATCAGGTACCCAGGTTCCCGATCACGTCGTTTCCCGAAGCCACCCACTGGTTCAGGGTCACCTGCAGCGCCGCGCTCTCCGGCAGGTACAGGTCGACCCGGGATCCGAACCGGATGAATCCGTAGCGTTGCCCGGTTTTCACCGCGTCTCCCGTCCGGACATAGCAGAAGATTCTCCGGGCAATCAGGCCCGCGATCTGGACAGCGACCACATCCTTGCCGTCATCGGTTTGGATCCAGACGGCATTGCGCTCGTTCGATGCGGACGCCTTGTCCAGGGCGGCGTTGAAGAAGGAGCCGCGGTGATAGGAGCACTCCCGGATCGTGCCGCCGACCGGAATCAGGTTGGAATGCACGGAGAAAACGTTCATGAATATGCTGATCTTCCGCATTCTCGGGCGCCCCTCGATGTAGGGGTTTTCCTCTTCCCCGATAAACACGATCTTGCCGCTTGCAGGGGCAACCACGTCTCCGGGCTTTTCACTGACGAGGCGCGGGGGATCGCGGAAGAACTGGATCACGAACAGAACCAGCAGCCACACCGGTGCGGACCACCAGCCAAGCTGCCAGGTGGCCAGAGCCCCCAGGCACAGCACCAGAACCAGGTGAAGCCGGCCTTCCGGTGCAAATATCGGGTATCGGGCTGTCTGCATGACGGGCAAACCGGGGGCGGTATGACAAAAAACCGGGGATGAACCCCGGTCTTCAGTACCGTGGTCCGGCGTAACTCAGTTCCTGGACTTGTCCACGACCTTGGATTCCCCGATCCAGGACATCATGGAGCGCAGCTTTTCGCCCACTTCCTCGATCTGGTGTTTCCGGGCCTGGTCCCGCAGTTCCGGGAAACGCTTCCCGCCGCTTGCGTTCTCATCCATCCATTCCCTGGCAAACTCACCGGACTGGATCTCTGCCAGTATCTTTTTCATCTCTGCCTTGACCTGCTCGTTCACGATCCGCGGACCCCGGGTCATGTCGCCGAATTCCGCAGTGTTGGAAATGGAATAGCGCATGTCCGCAATCCCCCCCTCGTACATCAGGTCCACGATCAGCTTGAGTTCATGGAGACATTCGAAGTAGGCCATCTCCGGCGAGTAGCCCGCCTCCACCAGGGTTTCAAAGCCGGCCTGGACCAGGCCGGTTGCGCCGCCGCAGAGAACCGCCTGCTCACCGAACAAGTCGGTTTCGGTTTCCTCACGGAAAGTGGTCTTGATGATACCGGCGCGGCCGCCGCCAATGGCGGAAGCATAGGCCACGCCAACGGATTCGGCGTCACCCGTGGCGTCCTGGTGAATGGCCACGAGGCAGGGCACCCCGGCACCCTGCTCGAAGGTGGAGCGGACCAGGTGACCCGGACCCTTGGGCGCCACCATGATGACGTTCACGTCCTGCCTGGGGTCGATGTATCCGAAATGGATGTTGAAACCATGGGCAAAGGCCAGGGTGCTTCCCGGCTTCAGGTTTTCCTCCACCTCCTGCTTGTAGATGGCGCCCATGAGTTCGTCCGGGGCCAGCATCATGACGAGATCGGCGGACCTGACCGCTTCACCCACCTCCGCCACATCGAGACCCGCGTTCTCGGCCTTGACCCGGCTTGCGGAGCCCTCCCGCAATCCGACCACCACATCGATACCGGAATCCTTGAGATTGTTGGCATGGGCGTGCCCCTGGGATCCATAACCGATGACGGCCACCTTGCGACTCTTGATCAGTTCGGGATCGGCATCTTTGTCGTAAAAAACTTGCATGGAAATATCTCCGGTTTTCAATACTACAGGTCTTCAAAACAACCTAACGTCATCCTGGTCAGACCTCTTGTTCTGCAGGACGGCTGACTGGGGAACACCGCCCGGCCGGGCGCGGGATTATACACGGACTGGGCCGGGACGGATTACACCTTGAGCGCGCGTTTTCCCCGTCCGATGCCGGAGATTCCGGACCGCACCACTTCGATAATTTCCACCTGTCCCAGGGCCAGAATGAAGGCATCCACCTTGTCGCCGTTTCCGGTCATCTCCAGGGTGTAGGTGCTGTCGGTGACATCGATGATCCGGCCACGGAAGATATCCACCAGCCGCTTGACCTCCTCGCGCTCATCGTTGCCATGTGCGACCACCTTCACCAGCATCAATTCCCGTTCAATATGCTGGCCCTCCGTGAGATCGATGAGCTTGACCACGTCCACCAGCTTGTTGAGCTGCTTGGTGATCTGCTCGATGATGCTGTCGCTGCCACGGGTTACAATGGTCATCCGGGACAGCGTCGGATCCTCCGTGGGCGCCACGGTCAATGACTCGATGTTGTAGCCGCGGGCGGAAAACAGTCCGGCCACACGGGACAGGGCACCGGATTCGTTCTCCAGCAACAGGGAAATGATTCTACGCATCAGGCCAGTTCCCGTTCCTGATGTTCCTCCTGGTCAGGCTGCAGGTGCATTTCGTTATGCCCCTTGCCGGCGGCAATCATGGGATAGACGTTTACGGTCGGATCGGTGATCACGTCGACGAACACAAGCCGGTCCTTCATGGAAAATGCACGGTTCAGGGCCTCGTCGAGGTCCGCCGGATCATCCACCCGTATGCCGACATGTCCATAACTCTCGGCCAGCTTCACGAAATCCGGCAACGCATCCATGTAGGAATGCGAGTAACGGCGATCATAGAAAAATTCCTGCCATTGCCGCACCATGCCCATGTACTGGTTGTTGAGGTTGATGATCTTGACCGGCAGTTCATACTGCAGGCAGGTGGAAAGTTCCTGGAGGCACATCTGGATGCTGGCATCGCCGGAAATGCAGATCACGGTGTCATCGGGATAGGCCAGCTGGATTCCCATGGCTGCCGGCAGCCCGAATCCCATCGTGCCGAGCCCGCCGGAATTGATCCAGCGGCGGGGCTTGGAAAAACCGTAATACTGCGCGGCCCACATCTGGTGCTGTCCCACATCGGACGACACGAACGCCTCTCCATCGGTGATCTGCATCAGTCGTTCCACCACCAGCTGCGGCACGATCTTGTCCTTGCTGGGCTGATAGTCGAGTGATTTGACTGCACGCCACTTGTCCACCTGGGCCCACCACTCGCCCACAACGGTCCGATCGATTTCCCCCAGGCGGGCATCCAGCTGCTCGAGCATCTGCTCGAGGACCTGCCCGCAGTCGCCGACGATCGGCACCTCCACGGGAACATTCTTGCCGATGGATGACGGATCGATGTCGATCTGGATGATACGGGCATCGGGGGCGAACTTGCTGAGCTCGCCGGTCACCCGGTCGTCGAAACGCGCACCGATGGCGAACATGACATCGCACTGATGCATCGCCATGTTTGCTTCATAGGTACCATGCATCCCCAGCATGCCGAGAAAGTTCGGATCGTCATGGGGAATGGCTCCAAGGCCCATCAGGGTACTGGTGGAGGGGAAACCAAGCTTGGACACGACCTTGCGCAGGGGGGCGGACCCGTCCCCGAGCACCACCCCGCCGCCGGTGTACACCACCGGTCTTTTCGCCTGCACAAGCAGATCAAGCCCTCGGGAGATCTGCTTGATATGTCCCCGGGTCCGGGGTTGGTAGGAACGCATGTCCACCACTTCGGGATAGTGATATTCCGCGACTTGCGCGGTTACGTCCTTGGGAATGTCCACCACCACCGGGCCCGGACGGCCGGACTCGGCGATATAGAAGGCCTTTTTCATGGTCTCCGCCAGCTTGTTGACATCGCCGACCAGGAAATTGTGCTTGACGCAGGGCCTGGTGATGCCGACGGTGTCCACCTCCTGGAAAGCGTCATCCCCGATCAGGTGGGACGGCACCTGTGCGGTCAGCACCACCATCGGGACGGAATCCATGTATGCGGTGGCGATTCCGGTTACCGTGTTGGTGACACCGGGACCTGATGTCACCAGGACGACTCCGGCCTTTCCCGTAGCCCGGGCATAACCGTCCGCCATATGGGTGGCACCCTGTTCGTGGCGGACAAGGATATGCTTTACCTTGTCCTGCTTGTAGAGCGCGTCATAAATATGAAGTGCCGCGCCGCCGGGATAACCAAATATATATTCAATGCCTTCATCCTGAAGACATCGGACAACAATGTCAGCGCCTGTCAATTGCACGTTTCACCTCTGTATCACGGGGTTTTCCCATGTCGGGAAACCCGGAAAAAAACGGAGGCGGAAGTATAGCGAGAATACCCCCGGGATTCCAAACGCTTAGCGTGAAAGGATGATGCGCATCAGAGATATCGGTTCCGGGCAACAACAGCTATTTCGGCCTGCCGTCCTTGGACACCGTTACCGTTCCTCCCCTGCGAAGGGCACGACCTGCCATGTTGCGGGCCCGGGAAGCTGGCACCTCACGGATGCGCGTTCCGCTCTGCAAGGCGGCCGGCCCGGGGATGCATCAGGAAGAATCCAGCCCCGCCAGCCACTCTCCGACGAGCTCCACCAGCGTTTCATCGAGCCCGTCGAAAAAATGGTTTGCCCCGTCCACCATCATCTGGCGATAGCCCTTGTTCCCGCCGGTATAGGCCGCACTGGCCTTGCGCGCGGCAAAATCAACCACGCCCGGCAGGTCATCGCTGCCGTACAGTTCCAGAACGGGCAACTTCACCCTGCTCAGTGCCGATACGTTGTCGTGGACCATGTTTTCCCGGCCACCCTGCATACCGACCAGAACCAGCGCCTTGACCGGAGGCTCCGCGACATCGTCCATGTACCGCATCGTCATGGATGAGCCCATGCTGTGGGCAATGATGACGATCTCCTGGTTTCCCCGGGCCTGCAGGAAATCGATTGCCGCCTCGAATCTGCCGGCCACCTCATCGAAAAGCGGAACATATTCCAGTCCGCCGGCCTCATTGGGGAGTATCGGCATCTGGATCGACAGCGTATGCCACCCGTATTCCGTGAGTCCAACCCGAAGCGGCCTGATCACCTGCTCCCAGTTGGGATGCACACCGATTCCATGCACCACGATGGCCGCGCGGCCGGTGTGCCCGTCGAAACCCTCCATTTCGATGCCGAGGAAATCGTGCCCGTCCGCCTCCAGCCAGATTGTTTCACCATCGAACAGGGTATCGATGATCTGTTCCTTCCAGCGCCCCTCCTTTTCGGTATCGGAAAGGGTTTGCGCAAACAGCGTTGCCGGTACACAAAGGCCGAGAAACAATACCAGTATCACTCGCTTGGCGGACTTCATCATGCTTTACTCCCGTGAGAAGTGCGAAATTTCTGACTGGCAGACAAGTATAGCAGCCCGCCTCTGGATCCGGGAAAGGATGCCGCTCCGGCCAATCCGGGGCATGCGGCGGCGGCCGGATCAGAACGGCATGCCCGGCATGCCTCCGCCCCCGCCGCCCTTCATCTGCTGCATCAGTGACCGCATCCCGCCCTTCTTCTTCATGCGCTTCATCATCTTCTGCATCTGCATGAACTGCTTCAGCAGGCGGTTGACGTCCTGAACCTGGGTTCCCGACCCTGCGGCAATGCGTTTTTTCCGTGAACCGCGAAGCACCGCGGGAAAACGCCGCTCGTGGGGGGTCATGGCGTTGATGATGGCAATTGTCTGGCGGGTCTGGCGTTCGCCCACACGGTCGAGGGCCTTTTGCGGAATCCGGTCCATCCCCGGGAGCTTGTCCAGCATGCCCGCCATTCCTCCCATGTTCTCCATCTGGACCATCTGTTCACGGAAATCCTCGAGATCGAATTCCCTTCCCTTGACCAGTTTCTTCGCCAGTCTTTCCGCCTTTTGCCTGTCGACCTTCCGTTCCGCTTCCTCGACCAGGGACAGCACATCCCCCATGCCGAGGATTCGCGAGGCGATCCTGTCCGGATGGAAAGCCTCCAGGGCATCCATCCCCTCTCCCACCCCCAGAAACTTGATCGGCTTGCCGGTGACGGCCCGGACGGACAGGGCGGCGCCTCCCCTGGCGTCGCCGTCGGTCTTGGTCAGGATGACGCCGGTCAGCGGCAGCACCCCGTCAAATGCCCGGGCGCTGTTCACCGCATCCTGGCCGGTCATGGCATCCACCACGAACAGGGTCTCCACCGGGTCTATGGCGGCATGGACCTGCTTCACCTCCTCCATGAGGTCTTCGTCGACATGCAGACGACCCGCGGTATCCACGATCAGCACGTCCACGCCGGACCGCTTCGCCTGCGCCAGTGCGCCCCGGACGATTTCCACCGCGGACTGGGAGGCATCGCTGGGATAGAACACCGCATCGACCTGTCCGGCAATCGTCTCCAGCTGCCGGATGGCGGCGGGCCGGTAGATATCGGCACTGACCACCATCAGCGATTTCCTCTCCCGCTCGATCAGCCGTTTCGCGAGTTTGCCCACGGTGGTGGTCTTGCCGGACCCCTGCAGACCGGCCACCAGCACCACCGCCGGCGGCTGGGCGGCAAGGTCCAGCGCATCGTTGGCGCCGCCCATCAGCGACTCCAGTTCCTCCTGGACCACCCTGATCACGGCCTGCCCCGGGGTCAGGCTGCCGAGAACCTCCCTTCCCACGGATCTCTCGCGCACCCTGGCGACGAAATTTCTGGCAACCTCGAGGGAGACATCCGCCTCCAGCAGGGCAATGCGCACCTCGCGCATGGCTTCGGTAATGTTGTCCTCGGTCAGGCGTCCCCTGCCGCTCAGGTTGCGGAACGTGGACTTGAGCTTGTCACTGAGTTGTTCAAACATTTTTCATGGGAATCTTGCTGAACGGTTCCGGACCATTTCCAGAGCCGCCCCCACCCGGGAGCCCGTTCGGTGTGCACCGCAAAGCTGTCGGCGTCCGCCGCCCGCGGCAGCCACCGAAACGCCCGGAGTGTATAATTGCATGCCACCACCACGGTCCCCGGGCCGCGCTGATTGTAGTGTAATCATCCCCGTCCACCAAATACCAACCCGGCGTGCCCCAATTCGTCCTCATCATCCTTGCCCTAGCGGCTTACCTGGTCACCTCCGCCTGGTTCTGGCGCCGGGTTCATGCCAGTCCAGGTGCCGGTACGGGAACCGGCGGAGCAAACGGAAACAACCTGTATCCGCTGCTGGTCGGCTGGGCCGCCGCCGTACTGCACGCGTGGCTGCTGGCACGGGGAATGCTGTCCGCCTCGGATCTCAATCTGTCCCTGGGCTACGTGTTTTCCCTGGTGACACTCATGACAGTGCTCGTATTCCTGCTGTCAACCCTGGCCCGGGAAATGTTCAACCTGGGGCTGTTCGTGATGCCGGTCGGACTCCTGGGATTGCTCGTTGGCCTGTTTCTCACCGGTCAGCCGGTGCCGGTGGAAAACCCGTCCGCACTGCAGTGGTGGCATCTGGGGATTGCCCTGGTGGCATTCGGTTTTCTCTGCATCGCCGCCGCCCAGGCACTGCTGCTGTATCTTCAGGACAGGCATCTTCACAGCCATCGGCCGGGCAACCTGCTGCCTTCCCTGCCACCCATACAGACCATGGAACACAACCTGTTCTGGCTAACCATGATCGGCGTCATCCTGCTCACCATGAACCTGGTGGTCGGCATGGTCTACCTGTATCACCAGCAGGGACGGACCCTGGCGTTCAATCACCATATCCTGCTGTCCTTCCTCGCCTGGCTGGGATTCGCCGGTCTGCTCTACGGGCACAGGAGATACGGGTGGCGCGGCACCGTGGCCGCCCGCTGGACGCTGGCGGCTTTCGGGGTCCTGATCCTGGCATATTTCGGTACCCGGTTCGTCACCTCGGTGGTCCTGTCCTGAAGCCTTTTCCCGGAAGGTTCACGGTGCCCCTTAAGGTGCCGGGATCGACATCAAGGACCTGGCCCGACTGATGGTTTGGCATGGGACCGGGGGGCGCGCGCGGGACGCCTACGAAATCAAGCGTCTCGACGAGGACAATTTAACCAGGAACCGCTGTAGTCCCCTCGCCCTTCGTGGAACGAAATCCGCGCCCGCGCCGCCGACATGCCGATGAGCGGCGCGATGCATCCTATGCGAAAGCATCCGGAAGCGCGCATAGCGCGTTCACCAAACGCATCTGCTCGACGGTAGAGCAGTTCGTGTGCAAGAGCCGCGACGATGCGAACACCAGGCTCAGCCCCTTTCCCCGGCTCACGGCAACATTCAACCGTTCCCGGGACAACAGGAAATCCAGTCCCCGGGTAGTCTCCTCGGAAGACGAGGCGGTCATCGAGACAAGGGCAACCGGTGCTTCCTGCCCCTGGAACTTGTCGACGGTCCCGACCCGGATACCGGGCAGGGCATCGGACAATGCGTTCACCTGCGCATTATAGGGAGCAACCACGATGATATCGCTCTTGCAGATCGGGCGGCTCATTCCCATTCGATCTGTCCACGTGCCGTCGAGCAGGCATTCGACCGCACTGGACACTGCTTCCACCTCTTCCGGGCAGACCTGCGCGCAGCCTTCATGAGCGACCGACACACGCCAGGCACCGCAACGGGGCAGGTTCCTGGCCTCGATGGACTGAAGGGCAGTCGAGGAATGACTCTGCAGGCGATCTTCGTAGAACTGCGATGAAATATAGCCGCACAGATCGGGATGCATTCTCCAGGTCTCCGGCAGGAAGATGCCACGCGCCGGGTCGACATTCCGGCCCTCGCCCAGGATCCAGTCGAGACAGGAGCGGTTGGCCGGATAGGGATGCGCTCCCTGGAGGACCTGCGGAAGCTGCCGGGAATCGCCGACGAGAACAAGGTTGTCCGCCGTATTGGACATCGCGACCAGGTTCGCCAATGAAACCTGGCCCGCCTCATCCACGAAGAGATAATCAAACGCCCCCTCCAGCTCGTCCCTCGAAAACAGCCATGCCGTGCCTCCGACAACATGGGCAGTTTCGATGGCGGGGGCATTGTTGTCAGTCACACAATTGATTGCCGAGCGGACTTCGGCCGGAAGATCCGTATCGCGCGAGATCTTGTGGGTGATGCGTATATCCCCGGCGGAAAGACCGGTATCGTCCGTTCGAAGCGCACGGGCACATCCCATCAGTACGTTGCGGATGGCCTCGTGGCTGTTGGAGGACACCGCAACGCGCTTGCCGTCCCGAACCAGCGCGAGAATCGTCCGCACCGTGACATAGGTCTTGCCGGTGCCGGGCGGCCCCTGGACAGGCAGGACAGTCCTGTCCATCGCCCGTACGGCCCGGATCATGCCATCGATCGTCCCGTCACCGTCTTTCAGCGGCAGTGGCGACGGACCGTGGAACCTCGGAGGGTTCTGCGAGAGTAGATCTTCCGCGGCTGTATTGGATCTGGACCGGCATTGATCATCCACCACTTTCCTGATAGCGGCTGGAATCGAACCCGGGTGCAGGGCAAAACCGGGAAGAAGGTCCAGTGCGTCCGGCATACAGGTACCCCAACTGGGCCCCATCTTCAGGGAGACCCGCCTGCGGCTTCGGTCCAGGTCGATAATTCCGACCGTTGCGAATCCGTCCCCGTCCACGAAGAGGGCATCTACCCCCTTTCGCAGTTTTGTCTCCTGGGGCGGATAGGAATAGTCACGCCCCACTGATCGTTTCACCGGATACTCACCCCCATCCGCAACCAGTCCGGCCAGACAATCCATGTCGTCGCTCAATTCCTCGAAGTCTTTCGCGGCAGAGTCGAATACGGCCCAGGCCTGGGGTTTCCTTTCGCGCCAATGGAATACCCCCAGGTCGTAGAGCGCCTGCTGGCGATCCCGGGGCAGTTTGGAGGCCGCGAGAAAACTGGCGAGTGCGTCATTTTCGGCCTCGCGCTCCGCAGAATTCCCGGTTACCCCCTGGCGAATCTCAAGCCAGGGGCCTTTGGGACGAATCCTGAGCAGCCAGTTGCGCAATTGCTCAAGAGAAACGCAATCAAGACGGTTGTACTCCTCGATTTCCCCGAGGATCCCACCATCCCCGGACTCTCTCCACTTTTCGTACGCGACGATGGAACCGCCCGCAGTCACCACCTCCCCCTCACGATTCATGTCGTAAAACACCTCCATGTCCTTCAGGGAATAGGAGGGTTCGGATGCAAATATTCCTCCCCGGACCACCGCATACAGATCCACGAACCGCCGTTCCCGCAGCCAACGGTCCAATATTCCTTCCCCCACCCCATGCCGCGTGGCGAGCTTCCGAAGGGCAGTGATCTCGTAGGGTGCGTAATGGTAGATGTGCGCATTCGGAAATTCCCGGAGACGGTCCTCAAACAGTTCAATGAGGGAAGCCAGGGCCTTCTTTTCCTCCGCGAGGTCGTGCGACCACAGGGCGGCAAATGCATTTCCATTCCAAATGCCATGGAGGTATTCGAGCCCCTCGTATCCGGTCTCGGCGTAGAAAGGATCTCCCTCGATGTCGTAGAAGAGATCCCCTAAATCCGGGCGCGGCAACAGGTCGAAGCCCTTGCCGAGGACATGGGCACGCAGTTCATAGGCTGGGTCGCCTGCCTTTCGGGCAGTCTGCAGCCGCGCCTGGGACCGCAGCTTCCCGGCCGTTGAATCCGCCAGCCTGGGTACCCGCCCACTGTGCTCGGCCAGGGAACCCATGGTCCCGATGCCGATACTCTCAAGCTTGGCAACCTGGCTCCTGGTGATGCCGGCAGTGAGATAAAGGCTGTCAGTCTCCTGCCATTCGGCGGCACATGCCTCCCGCCAGCGGCAGAGTTCGCAGAGTGAACAGGGAACCGGGCGGGTACCGGGCGGGTTTTGGACAAACCCCTCGAGGCGATCACGCAACAGGCGGACATAATCGGAATACTCCGAAAGCCGGAAGCTGACCCGTTCTCCTGTGCCGAGCTGCACATGGGCATATTCGGGCGCCCTGTCCTGGAGGTCCGCAAGCAAATCCGAGTAGAGTGACAGTTGAAGTACGTGGCTCGGCGCGGGTTTGCGCTTGAGCTTGGTATCCACAACCTCGTAGGAGAACGTGCCAAGCCCGGATGCAGCCGGCACGCGCTCAAGGAAGTCCGCGTAGCCACCCCACATCCCACCGGCGAGCGCGCCCTGAAAGACGATATCCGGCCCGGAACCAAGTGCGTTCCTTGTGGCGTCTACCGACTCTGCAAAGGGCACACCGTCAGTTTCGATTCGAATGACATGCTTGCGTTCAGCCTCGAGTTTTTGAAGATACCCGGCTTCATGCCGATCACCGTGTCGTTGCAGCAAGGCTGAATCCTCACTGTCATCAACAGGAACAGGCGCCTCACCCTGAAGATCGGCAAGGTCAAGTCGAACCGCATGCGGACATGCCGTGAACCGCATGAGATCAGTGGCCGACAACCTGACCCCTACTCCATCATGTCTCATCGTAAGGCTATTGCGAATGAATTGTTCCTGTTGAAATGCCCCATTTCCTTGCTCCGGTTGGATCTGACTGCCGAACGGAAGAGGCAGTCCTCATTCAGGTCTCCGGCGTGCCTGCTCCACCGGGCATTGCTTCCGCCACCCGGTTACGCACGTAGGCCACTTCCAGTCCAAGCGGTGAGACCCGTTCTCCCGGCCCGCCTGATGCAGCAAGCCGGGCAATCTGCAGTGCCTCGGGCAGGTGTTCGCCCCGGATTTCCAGGGTCCTGCCCGCCAGTTCGACCGGCATGGAATCCGGATAGGCTGTCCAGCCGTTGCCGATACCCATCGGCGTATCCGTCAGCGACAGGGATGCCAGCTCCGATTCCAGACGGCACGGATCATCCACGTGCGGCTGAACGATGCACTCGCCTGCCCGGTAGACGCCCCAGTAGACCTGATTCATCCTGGCATCCAGTGCCGGGATTACTGTTTGCTGCGGATAGGCACTGCTCAATGCAGCCAGTGAGCCGATTCCCACCACGGGCAATCCGGCAGCATAGGCCAGCCCCTGGGCGATGCCGACACCCACACGGAGACCGGTAAAGGACCCGGGTCCCACATCCACGGCAACCAGGTCAAGGTCGCCCAAGGTCATCTCCCGGTTGCACAACAGCTCCCGGATCATGCCGAGGACCAGGCTGGAATGCCTGCCGGAAGAATCCTGCATGCGCTGGCCGTTGCCGGAACCGGTGCACAGGGCCACCGAACAGTGGGCGGTTGCAGTGTCTATGGCCAGGACGTTCACTGGAAAAACCGGGTCACATCCTCAATGCGTTCACAGATCGGCATCGGGGGCAGGCTTTGCAGGAACAGGGCACCATATCGGCTGGTACGGATCCTGGGATCGCAGATGACGAGTACCCCCCGGTCCTGTTCGGAACGGATCAGGCGTCCGGCCCCCTGCTTGAGGGCCTGGACGGCAGCAGGCACCTGGATGTCCATGAACGGATTGCCGCCCTCCTCCTCGCAGGCCCTGAGCCGGCTTTTGAGAACCGGGTCCGAGGGCGCGGCGAACGGCAGTCGGTCGATGATCACGCAGGAAAGCGCTTCTCCCGGCACGTCAACCCCTTCCCAGAAGCTTGCAGTGCCGAACAGTACGGCGCCACCCGACTGCCGGAAACGATCCATGAGTTCACTGCGCGGCGCCTCGCCCTGCAGCAGCATTGGCCACGGGAGCCTGTCCCGGAGTTTCGAATGGATTCGATTCATCATGCCGTAACTGGTAAACAGGCAGAACGCCCTTCCCCTGCTCGCCTCGAGGACATCCTGAATCACGGCGGTCATCCGATCCGGATACTCCTTGTCCCTGGGGTCCGGCATCGATGCCGGGAGATACAGCAGCGAACGGCTGCGAAAATCGTAGGGACTTCCCCAGCGTCTCTGTGATCCGTCAATGCCGAGCTGCGTCGTGTATGCGGAAAAATCATCCCCCACGGCCAGAGTGGCCGAGGTGAATATCCAGCTCCGGGCATGCTGCATCATCTCCCGGAACCGGGTGTCGATCCTAAGGGGCGTGGCACGGAGTCTGAACGACTGGCGCGACCTGGACAGCCAGCGAACCAGGTTGCGGTCCCGGCCGTGGGCCCACTCGTCCAACAGCCCCTGCAGATGCACGGCCCTTTGGTGACACTTGTCCAGGGCATCACCGGCCGGGGCGGCGAGCTCAAGGGACGCCCTCAGGCTCTCCAGGCTGTGGTTCAGTTGATCCAGCGACTGCCGGAATGGGATTTCATCCAGCACCCCGTGGTCCAGGATCTGCTCCTGGCTGCCATGAAGCGCCGTGTTGACCTGTGCCACCGCCCGTGTCATTGCGGGCAGCGCCTCGGCAAAATCCACGGCACTGCCCTCTTCCCTCTCTGCCACGACAACGTCCCGGCACAACTCCTCCAACTGGAAGCTGGACAGGGAAAATCCGAAAAAGTCCGAAGCGACCGAGGGCAGGCTGTGTGCCTCATCGAAAATCACCGCATCGCAATGGGGCAGCAGTTCACCGAACCCGTCATCCTTGAGCGTCCGGTCGGACAGGAACAGGTGGTGGTTGACCACGACGATGTCCCCCTGGAGCGCCTTCTGCCTCGCCTTCATCACATGGCACCCGGCATGTTCGGGACATTTCCCGCCCAGGCAGTTGTCGGACGTGGACGTGACCAGGCGCCATACCGGCGCTTGCTCGCCGACGCCCTGCATCTCCGCAATGTCTCCTTCACGGGTACTGGCAGCCCAGCGCGCGATCTCGGCAAGCGCCGGATCATCGTCTCCGGTCAGGCTGGTCTGGGACATGGCCTGCCGCAGGCGGTACCGGCATAGGTAGTTGCTGCGGCCTTTCAGCATGACTGCATTGACGCTACGCCCCAGGACCCTGCCCACCTCGGAGATGTCGCGGTGGAAGATCTGGTCCTGCAGATGCCGCGTCCCGGTCGATATCACGGCCCGCACCCCCTGCTCGATCACCGGAACCAGGTAGGCGTAGGTTTTGCCGGTCCCGGTACCGGATTCCGCCACCAGCGTGCCTCCCTCGGTCAATACGCGTCCCACTTCCAGCGCCATTTCCTGCTGCGCCCTGCGGGGCACGAACCGCGGCAGCCTACTGTGAAACAGCCCGTTGTCCGACAACGCGTCGCTATGGTACTCCGGTCCGGTCACCGATCCGCGAAACAGCCGATGTGAAAATTCCGGCAGGGAGGGAATTCCCGATTCCATGGCCGCGCCCGGGGATCAGGGATCAATATTCCGGATTCCGGGGCCGGTGCCGGTGGAATTTCGCTCCTATTCAGCGCTTTCGCCGAGCACGCGGAATCTGCTGTCGTATCCGGGAGGAATGCGGGCCTGCCGCTTGTTCTCATCGCCAAGGGCCACGGCACGCCATGGTGTGCCGGCGGGGGAATCCTGGTCTTTTCAGCCTGCAACAGTCGGTCCCGGTTTCAGGTGAACCGAATTATATAGGCCGGCGAGCCCCGTCAGGTCACCAGGTCGTCGAAAAACGATTTGATGCGGCTGGTCCAGTTGCCCCACCTGGGGGAATGCCTGTCGCCGCCTTCTATGAGCGACTGGTCGAGTTCCTTCAGCAATTCCTTCTGATTACGGGTCAGGTTCACCGGGGTCTCGACGGCAATCTTGCAGTACAGGTCACCCTGATGGCCGTTCCGGACATTGCGCACGCCCTTGCCGCGCAGCCGGAACATCTTTTCCGATTGCGTCTCCGGCGGCACCTTGATCGTGGCGCGCCCGGACAATGTGGGAATTTCCACGCTGCCTCCCAGAACCATGGTGGCAAAACTGACGGGCACTTCGCAATACAGGTTGTCGCCGTCGCGCCGGAAGATATCGTGCGGTGCCAGCCGGACCTGCACGTAGAGGTCGCCGGGCCGCGCCCCGGGGCCGCCGCTCTCGCCCTCGCCGGACAGACGGACCTGGTCACCTTCGTCAACACCCGCGGGAATCTTGACTGACAGGGTCTTTTCATCGCGCACCATGCCCTGTCCCTGGCAATTGCCGCAGGGGTCGGTGATGACCTCTCCCCGGCCCCGGCATTGCGGACAGGTCTGCTGCACCGAAAAGAAGCCCTGCTGCATCCTGACCTGACCCTGGCCATGGCAGGTTCCGCAGGTCTTCGGCTCGGAGCCCGGCCGGGAACCCGAACCGTTGCAGGCCGCGCAGTCCGACATGCGCGGGACCCGGATCTTCTTTTCCGTTCCCTGGACCGCCTCCTCCAGGCTCAGTTCGAGGTTGTAACGCAGGTCCGCGCCCCGGCTCTGGCGCCTGCCACCTCCGCCGCCGCCGAAGATATCGCCGAAAATGTCGCCGAAAATGTCCCCCACGCCCTCGCTGAAGCCGCTCCCTCCCATGCCGGCGGTATTCTCCACGCCGGCATGTCCGAACTGGTCGTAGGCGGCCCGTTTCTGGGTGTCGGACAGGATGTCGTAGGCCTCCTTGGCCTCCTTGAAGCGGGCTTCCGCCTGGGCATCACCCTGGTTGCGGTCAGGATGATATTTCATCGCGAGCCGCCGATAGGCCTTCTTCAGCTCATCGTCACCGGCGCTCCGATTGACGCCGAGAACCTCGTAGTAGTCTCTTTTCGACATCTCTTCTTGTGCCCGACAGGAAAAGCGGGACCTCTCAGGTCCCGCTCTGCCAATCCGTCACGTCACCATGCCGCGCCTCGAGGCCATCCGGACCGTGGGCCGTGTACGACATGCGGCAGCAGGCGCTTTTCCTCAGGATTTCTTGTCGTCGTCCACCTCTTCGAACTCGGCATCCACGATGTCATCATCGGACGCCGTGCTGGCGCCGCCTTCCCCGGCGGCATCCCCGGCGGAACCTTCCGGCTCCGAGGCCTGGGCATAGAGCTGTTCGGCCATCTTGTGGCTGGCCTGGGTCAACGCCTCGGTCCTGCTGACGATCGCATCCTTGTCATCGCCCTTGATGGCTTCCTCCAGGTCGGTGATCGCCACCTCAATCCCGGACTTCTCATTCGCATCCAGTTTGTCCCCGAGTTCGTCCATGGATTTCCTTACCCCATGGATCATTGCCTCCGCCTGGTTGCGGGCGTCCACGAGTTCACGCGCCCTGCGGTCCTCATCGGCATGCTCCTCGGCATCCTGGACCATGCGTTCGATCTCCTCGTCGGAAAGGCCGGAACTGGACTTGATGACGATCTTGTTCTCCTTGCCCGTGGCCTTGTCCTTGGCGGAGACATGGAGGATGCCGTTGGCATCGATATCAAGCGTCACCTCGATCTGGGGCACGCCCCTGGGTGCGGGGGGAATCTCCGTGAGGTCGAAGCGCCCCAGGGACTTGTTGCCGCTGGCCATTTCCCGCTCACCCTGCAGGACGTGCACGGTCACCGCACTTTGGTTGTCGGCCGCGGTGGAGAACACCTGGGCGACCTTGGTGGGAATGGTGGTGTTTTTCTCGATCAGCTTGGTCATGACCTCTCCATAGGTCTCGATGCCGAGCGACAGGGGGGTCACGTCCAGCAGCAGGACGTCCTTCACATCACCGCCCAGGACCCCGCCCTGGATCGCCGCGCCGACCGCCACGGCCTCATCGGGGTTCACGTCCTTGCGAGGTTCCTTGCCGAAGAAATCCTTCACCACTTCCTGGACCTTGGGCATCCGGGTCTGTCCGCCCACCATGATCACGTCGTTGATGTCCGATGCAGCAAGGCCCGCGTCCTTGAGGGCGGTCCGGCAGGGCTCCAGCGTCTGTTGAAGCAAATCGTCCACCAGGGATTCCAGCTTGGCCCTGGATATCTTGAGGTTGAGATGCTTCGGACCGCTGGCATCGGCAGTGATGTAGGGCAGGTTGACCTCGGTCTGGGTGCTGGAAGACAGCTCGATCTTGGCCTTTTCCGCGGCTTCCTTCAGCCGCTGCATGGCCAGCGGGTCTCCCCGCAGATCCATCCCCTGCTCCTTCTTGAAGGTGTCCGCCAGGTAGTCGATCAGGCGGCGGTCGAAATCCTCTCCGCCGAGAAAGGTATCGCCGTTGGTGGAAAGCACCTCGAACTGGTGTTCGCCCTCGACTTCCGCGATCTCGATCACGGACACGTCGAACGTGCCGCCGCCGAGATCGTAGACCACGATCTTCCGGTCACCCTTGGCCTTGTCCATGCCGTAGGCGAGCGCAGCAGCGGTCGGTTCGTTGATGATGCGCTTGACGTCAAGGCCCGCGATCTTGCCGGCATCCTTGGTGGCCTGGCGCTGGGAGTCATTGAAGTAGGCCGGCACCGTGATCACCGCGTCGGTGATTTCCTCCCCGAGGTAGTCCTCGGCGGTCTTTTTCATTTTCTGGAGAATCCGGGCGGAGACCTCCGGCGCGGCCATCTGCTTGCCGCCGACCTCGACCCAGGCGTCGCCGTTCTTCGCCTTGACGATCTTGTAGGGCATGAGATCGATATCGAGCTGTACCACATCCTCGTCGAAGCGCCGGCCGATCAACCGCTTGACCGCGAAGACCGTATTGTCCGGGTTGGTGACCGACTGCCGCTTCGCGGACTGCCCTACCAGGACTTCACTGTCCTTGGTGAACGCGACGATGGAAGGGGTGGTGCGGTCACCTTCACTGTTCTCGATGACCTTGGGCGTACCGCCCTCCATCACCGCCACGCAGGAATTGGTTGTACCGAGGTCGATACCGATGATTTTAGCCATTGTGAGTTGGTCCTCTGATTATGCTTTCAATAGATCTGTACGATTCAGGAATATGCGGATAACCCTTCTGAATACAAGGTTTTGTCGGCAGGGCAGGATCAGCTCGCCACCACCACCATCGCGGGGCGAAGCAGCCGGTCCTTGAGCAGGAAGCCCTTCTGCATGACGCTGATGATGTGATCCGGGGGAATGTCTTCGGATGCGAGCATGCTGACAGCCTGGTGATGGTCCGGATTGAACTTCACCCCCGGGCCGGCCTCGACTTCCACCACGGAGAACTTGGCAAGCACGGTTTCAAGCTGCTTCAGGGTCAGTTCCAGGCCCTCCTTCATCCGGGTCACGGCCTCGCCCACGGCGTCATCCAGTTCGACCTGGGTTGCCTGTTCCATGCTGTCCTTCACCGGCAGCAGTTCCTGGGCGAACGCTTCGATCGCATACTTCCGGGCCGCCTGGATTTCCTTCTGGCTGCGGCGGCGGATATTTTCCATTTCCGCCTGGGCCCGCAGAAATCCGTCCTTCATCTCCTGGACCTGCTCCCTGGCTTCCACCAGGGCAGCGGCCAGGTCCTCGTCGTCCTGTGGTGTGTCTGCTGGCGCATCTTCCGGAGTGTCCTTCGGCTGTTCAACCCGGTGATCGGCAGCCTGACCGGTTTCGGATGCATCCGGGGCGGTCTCGTCGACTGCCGGCTCACCGGCGGGCTGCTCACCGTCTTCAGCCTGTTTTGCGTTGGGGGACCGTGCCTTGCCCTTGGAACCCGCGGAGGTTCCGGAGCCTGCTTGCTTGACTGACATTGAATATGGAAGCTCTGGTTGTTTCCTGTCGCAAAGTGGGGACGCGACGCGCTTGCCTCAAGCGGTTTGCCTGAAAATTTTCGGTATATTGCGGTTTTCGGTTGATTCGCCGGCCAGCGGAGATCAGGCCCGGGAAGCCGGGCTGGCAGTGTCAGATCGAAAAGGAGGATCCACAGCCGCAGGTTGCGGAGGCATTGGGATTGTTCACCAGAAACCGTGATCCGATCAGATCGTCCTTGAAATCGATTTCCGCGCCGCCCAGATACTGCAGGCTGAGCATATCCACCAGGATCCGGATACCGGACTGCTCTATGGCGATATCGTCTTCCTGGGCCGACTCATCGAACTGGAACCCGTACTGGAACCCGGAGCAGCCCCCGCCCTGGATGTAGACCCGCAGCATCAGATCGGGATTGCTCTTGGACGACAGGAGTTGATTGACCCGCTCCACGGCTGCGGCACTGATAGATAGATCGGTCTGCATGGGGTTCTACAGGGGACTTACGCAATGAAATAGAAATATAAGTGCCCGCCCGCCCGAATTCAATATGAATTCCACTTACCGGCCCCCGGCCGCAAGGAAGGTCTGGGCCCTGCCCGATCACAGAGTGCCCCCAGTCCACGCGCCCTGGTCCCGAGGAAGCGGCAGCCGGGGCGCATGCCGCCGGCATGGCGGGGTCCCGGCCGAAACGCTCCCAGACTCGTCTCAGCCTGCAACCAGCAATTCGGCGAAGTTGGCCGCGGCCTGTCGCAGCCGGGGGACATAGTCAATGGCCGCCTCCAGTGTCATCCTGATTTCCGGTGCCTGGAGGGATACCGTGCCGACGAGATTCCCGTCGTCGTCCCGGATCGGAACCGCAACCGCGATCATGCCCGCCACCAGCTCTCCCCGGTCCGTGGAATAGTCCATTGCCCTGACCTCTGCCAGTTCAATCAGCAATTGTTCGGCATCAATGGTGGTCAGTGGCGTGCGGCGTTCCATCGGCAGGATGGACAGGAGCTTGCGTTGCCGCCTCCGGACCAGGGAGGCGAGGTACATTTTTCCGCTGGCGGTGCAATACAACGGCACCTTCGAACCGATCGGGAACTGGAGACGCAGCGGCCATTTTGTCTCCACGCGGTCGGCATACACCATGCTGGACCCGTCGGGATACGCCAGGTTGCAGGTTTCCCCCACATCCTCCGAAAGACTTTCCAGAATCGCGTGCCGTTCCATCCGGTAGGATGCACCGGACAGTATTCCCATGGCGATATCCCTGAGAACAGGGCCGGGCACGTATTTCTTGCCGTCGATATCCTTCTGCAGAAAGCCCTGTCTCTCCAGCGCGGTACAAAGGCGATGCGCAGTGGATTTTGGCACATCCAGCGTCTTGCCGATCTCCAGCAAACCAATAGCCCGGTCCGCCTGGGCAACGAACCGTACCAGTGCCAGCACCCGTTCAATAGTGGATCCGCGTTCTCTCGTCATGGTCGATTTATACAAAATGGATATTCAGAAACTACTTTGAATATCCCGAATTTACTATATAATAGGACCTCATAACGGAACCAATTGTTCCGTTTTATGCGTTTTCGGGCATTCTAACTGCACATGGCAAACACTTCCGACACCTACGATTTTATCGTGGCCGGGGCAGGTTCCGCCGGATGTGCCATCGCGGCGAGACTGTCCGAGGATGCCGGTGTCAGGGTGCTGCTGCTGGAGGCCGGACGACGGGACACCAACCCCTGGATTCATGTGCCGGTGGGCTACTTCAAGACCATGCACAATCCTTCTGTGGACTGGTGCTACCGAACCGATCCGGATCCCGGACTCAACGGCAGAAGGCTGAACTGGCCCCGGGGCAAGGTGCTGGGTGGCTCCAGTTCTCTGAACGGTCTGCTGTATATCCGCGGCCAACCCGAGGATTATAACGAATGGTCCGCCATGGGCAATCCGGGATGGTCCTGGCAGGAGGTGTTGCCCTATTTTCTCAAGTCGGAGAACCAGGAGCGCGGTGCGAATGACCATCATGCCTCCGGGGGGCCGCTGACAGTCTCCGATATCCGCCTCAGGCGGAAGATCACCGACGCCTTCATTGATGCGGCGCTAGAAGCAGGCATTCCGGAAAACGACGATTTCAACGGGGAAAGCCAGGAGGGCGTAGGCTACTTCCAGCTGACCGCCCATGGCGGCAGGCGCTGCAGTACTGCCCGGGCCTTCCTGAAGCCTGCGAAGTCGCGCCCCAACCTGGACGTGGTCACCTCCGCCCATGTCACCGGACTGACCTGCGAGGGCCGGCGCATTACCGGTTTGGAGTACCGGCGCGGCAGCCAGCTGTTCCATGGCACGAGCCGCCGGGAAACCGTGCTCAGCGCCGGCGCCATCGGCTCCCCCCAACTGCTCCAGCTTTCCGGCATCGGACCCGGTGCCCTCAGCCGGGAAATGGGCATCGATCCCGTGCTGGACCTGCCCGGTGTCGGGGCGAACCTGCAGGATCACCTGCAGATCCGGGCGGTGTACAAATGCAGCCAGCCCACCCTGAATGATGAAATCCGCAATCCGCTTCGCAGACTGCTGATCGGGCTGCAGTACCTGCTTTTCCGCACCGGACCCATGACCATGGCGGCCAGCCAGGTGGCCATCTTCACGCGCACATCCGAACGGGCGGAAAGGCCGGATATCCAGTTTCACTTCCAGCCCCTCAGCTCAGACAACCCCGGAGAGGGCACCCACGACTTCTCGGCGTTCACATCCTCTGTCTGCCAACTGCGTCCCACAAGCACCGGACAGGTGAAGATCATCTCCCCGGACCCGGACGAACACCCGTCCATTCAGCCGAACTACCTCAGCACGGAACACGACTGCGAGGTCGCCATCGGAGGCATGAGGGTTTCCCGGCGCATCGCGTCCATGCCGGCCCTGCAGCCGTTCATCACGGATGAATACGATCCGGGGCATCACGTGCAGACGGACGACCAGTTGCTTGAGCACGCACGCAACACGGCCAACACGATCTACCACCCCACCGGCACCTGCCGCATGGGACCCGCCGACGACGCCCGTTCGGTGGTGGATCATCGGCTGCGGGTTCACGGGCTCGATGGTCTTCGCGTCGCCGATGCCTCCATCATGCCCGCAATCGTGTCCGGCAACACCAATGCACCCAGCATCATGATCGGTGAAAAATGCGCCGACATGATTCGGGAGGACTGGGCATGAGGGCCCGGCCAACTACCAGGGGCAGGCCCTGCGGCACGGAGGTGCCGGCGGCTCCGCACCTGCCGACAGCGTTCGCTTCCCCGGTCCCGATTATCGGACCGGGGGTGCTTTCGTCGGTGACTAAGTGATTAGGCACCGTCTATTCATCCAACCAATCGAGGATCATCAAATCATGCTACTCACCAAGAAACTCCTGGTCGGCGCCGCGGCGGGACTGGCCCTGATGGCCAGTTCCACGGTATTCGCCGAAGTCAAGATCCGGGTCCAGTCGGTGCTGCCGACCAAGGCGGACGAGATCGTCATGCTGAAGGATTTCGCTGCCAATGTGGCCCAGTTGACCAACAACGAGGTCCAGATCGAGGTGCTGCCTGACGGCGCCGTCGTCAGCGGCCGTGACATCATGCAGGCAGTGGACAAGGGGCTCGTGGAGGCCGGGTTCGCCTGGACCCATTACTGGTCCGGCATTCATCCCGCCGCCATGCTGTTCGGCTCCCCTGTCGCCGGTGCGGGCGTAGGCATCGACAACATCGCGTTCATCTCCTGGTTCATGTACGGCGGCGGCAAGGAGCTGTACGACCAGCTCTGGGACGAAATGGATCTCAATGTCCATGGTCTCATGCTGCAGCCCGTGGGCCCGGAAGCACTGGGCTGGTTCAAGGAACCCATCAACAGCATGGACGACTTCCGCAAGTACCGGTTCCGTACACCTCCCGGCATCCCCGGGCAGACCTATAAGGATATCGGCGTTGCGTCCGTGGCCATGGGCGGGGGCGACATTCTCCCAGCCCTCGAGAAAGGCGTCATCGATGCCGCGGAATGGTGCTGCCCCAAGCCCGACAGCGTGTTCGGTTTCCAGAAGGTGCTCAAGCACTACTACCTGCAGGGATTGCACCAGGTCGTGGTTAATGCCGACATCTACATCAATGGCGATGTCTGGAACGGGCTGACCGAAGATCAGCGGCAGGCCATGGTAATTGCCGCGGACGCCTCCCTGATCCGTTCACTCGGCTACCGGATCTACGAAAACGGCAAAGCCCTCAAGGACCTCACCGAGAACCACGGCGTCATCCTGCACGACACGCCGGCAGACTATTTCCCGGCCTACATGAATGCCGCCAAGGCAAGCCTGGAGAAGAACGCCGCAGAAAACGAGTTCTTCGCCAAGGTCTGGCAGTCGCAGAAGGATTTTGCGGATCTGGCTGTTCCTTTCTGGGCCGGTGCTCAGGCGTCCAACGCGTCTCTGGGCCAGGCGTACGCCAAGCAGAAGCAGCAGTAAGGGTTTTTCGGTTACATTTAACCGTTCCCGGCACGGGAGCGGACCTCGGGTCCGCTCCCGCGCCACATTAACCGGCGGCGGCACCTGATGCGAAGCCTGCGTCCCGTGTCCGCACGAATACCACTGGAGGCACCATGGCGGAACCCATCAAGCCCGAAGAGCTCGAAATCGCCGACGAACTGATTGCCGAGCGGCGTTCGGCCATAGAAGCCGAGATGCCCCCGGACATGCCTGACTGGATGGCAAAGACCATTCGCGGCATCGACATTTTCAACCTCTGGACCGGGAAGATGGCGGGCTGGCTCCTGTTACCGCTCTGCCTGGCCATGGTCTACGAGGTGATCGCACGCAAGTATTTCATTGCCCCGACCATGTGGGCCTACGACATCAGCCGGTTCATGTACGGGGCCATGTTCACCCTCGGGGCGGCATACACCCTCTCCGTCGGGGTCCACATCCGGGCGGATTTCCTGTATCGCAACTGGCATCCCCGGACCCAGGGTCTCGTGGACTCGGCCCTTTACATCCTGTTCTACTTTCCCGGCCTGCTCGTATTCCTCTGGATGTCCATCGACTATGCCTGGGATGCCGTCTCGAGGGGCGAACGGGGCATGGACACCGCCTGGATGCCCTACATGGGCCCGATCAAGACGGTACTCCCGGTGGGTATCATATTCCTGCTGATCCAGGGCGTCTCCGAACTGCTGAAAAGTCTTTACGCAGCGCGTAAAGGGAGGTGGCCGTTCTGATGTGGGAAACCCTAGTCAATCTGCAGCCCGAACTCATCGGGCTAATCATGGTGGGCGTCATGCTGTTCGCCATTTTCGTCGGTTTTCCGATCTCTTTCACCCTGATCTTTCTCGGCATGACCTTCGGGCTTTGGGGATTCGGCGAACTGGTGTTCTACCTGATGACGCTGCAGTTCTCTGCGGTCATGCTGGAACAGACGCTGGCGGCGGTGCCGCTGTTCATTTTCATGGGCATCCTGATGGAACAGGCGGGCCTGATGGAGCGTTTGTTCCAGGCGGTGCAACTGACACTGTCACGCACCCGGGGAGCGCTCTATATCGCGGTCCTGTTCGTTTCCACGATTTTCGCCGCAGCCACCGGAATCGTCGGCGCCTCCGTCACCATTCTCGGCATCATGGCGGCGAAGACCATGAACCGGTCCAACTACGACGTGCAGCTTTCCGCCGGATGCATCACCGCGGGCGGCACCCTCGGCATCCTGATCCCCCCGAGCATCATGCTGGTGGTGATGGGGCCGATCCTGGAAGTGCCGGTGACGGACCTTTTCGCCGCGGCCATTATCCCCGGCTTCATGCTGGCTTTTCTCTATACCGCCTATGCCCTGATCCGCTGCCAGTTGAACCCTGACCTCGGCCCCCCGCTCCCGGAGGAAATGCAGCCGGAGTCCATGGTCGACGTGCTCAAGGAATTCGTCCTGGGGCTGGTTCCGCCGGCGGCCCTGGTGGGATTCGCCCTCGGCAGCATACTGTTTGGGTTCGCCACGCCCACGGAAGCCGCCGGCATGGGCGCATTCGGTGCGTTCCTACTGACTGCGGCATACCGGAAACTGACCTGGAAGGGGTTCAAGGACGCCCTGATCAAGACCCTGGAGATTTCCGCGCTGATCCTGGTGCTGGTTGCGGCGTCAAACTTCTTCGGCGCGGTGTTTTCCCGCTTGGGCACCCCCACCATGCTGACCAACTACCTGCTGACCATGGATCTTCCGCCCATGGCCATCCTGGTGGTGATCATGGCGCTGATCTTCATTCTCGGGTGGCCGCTGGAATGGGTCCCCATCGTGCTGATCATCGTGCCGATCCTGCTGCCGCTGGTGGAACAGATGCAGTTTGACCTGATCTGGTTCGGCATCCTGGTGGCGGTCAACCTGCAGACCGCGTGGCTGTCGCCGCCGGTGGCGCTATCGGCCTATTTCCTCAAGGGCGTCGCGCCCTCCTGGGATCTTGCCGATATCTACAAGGGCATGCTGCAGTTCATGCTGGTACAGCTTTTCGGACTGGTGATGATCATGCTGTTTCCCCAGATTGCGCTGTGGCTCCCCGGAGTACTTTCACAATGAGCCTGGAATACATCAAGAAAGCCACCAAGACACCGGCGACCGGCGAGGACGACACCCGCCGGATCGTGCAGGAAATGCTGACCGAAATCGAGGCGGGAGGCGAGGACCGGGCACGCCGGTACGCCCGGGAACTCGACGGCTGGAACCGGGAGATCGTGGTCAGTGCCGCCGAAATCGGGGAGGCCGCCCGCATCCTGCCGGAACAGACCCGCAAGGATATCGAGTTCTCCCACGCACGGGTCAGGTCCTTCGCCGAGGCGCAACTGGTCAGCATGACCGATTTCGAGACCGAACTGTCCCCTGGCCTGATCGCGGGACAGCGCCTGGTCCCGGTGAACACGGCGGGCTGCTACATCCCGGGCGGCCGCTACGCCCATATCGCCTCCGCCATCATGAGTGTCACCACGGCGAAGGTCGCAGGCGTCAGGCACGTGATCGCCTGCTCCCCCACCCACGGCGACCGCGGGGTCCATCCAGCCATTCTCTACGCCGCCAATCTCGCGGGGGCGGACACCATCCTGCACCTGGGGGGCGTCCAGGGCGTGGCGGCATTGGTGTTCGGCCTGTTCACCGGCCATCCCGCCGACATCATCGTGGGTCCGGGCAACCGTTTCGTGGCGGAAGCCAAGCGGATACTCTACGGCCGGGTCGGGATCGACCTCTTCGCCGGCCCCACGGAAATCCTGGTCATCGCCGATGAAACCGCGGACCCCGACATCGTTGCGTCGGACCTGGCGGGACAGGCGGAACACGGCACCGATTCCCCGGCCTGGCTGGTGACCACATCCAGGGACCTGGCCGGCAGGGTGATTGACCTCATGCCCCACTACATCGAGCGCATGAGCGAACCCAACCGCAGCACCGCCCTCCAGGCGTGGCGGGATTACGGTGAAGTGGTGCTGGTGGACAGCGACAGTGAAGCGGTCAGAGTCAGTGATGAATACGCCCCCGAGCACCTGGAGGTGCACTGCGAAAATCTCGACTGGTGGCTGGCCAATCTCACCAACTACGGCTCGCTGTTCCTCGGTGAGCAGACCACCGTGGCCTACGGCGACAAATGCTCCGGCCCCAACCACATCCTGCCCACCAAGGGCGCGGCCCGCTACACCGGCGGCCTCAGCGTCGGCAAATTCATCAAGGTGCTGACCTGGCAACGCATGAGCGAGGAGGCGAACCGGGATGTCGGGGCGGTAACCGCGCGGATCTCCCGGTCCGAAGGCATGGAAGGTCATGCCCGTACCGGGGACGACCGTCTGGCGAAATACTTTCCGGGCGAGAGGTTTGACATCGGCACCTGACCATGCCGGGCGGCAGTCCC
>JAJDTE010000099.1:0-2732 GCA_022827325.1 Gammaproteobacteria bacterium
GCCCGAATAATGGTATGACCCGCCCCTCCCTTTGGGGCATCAACCTGCAATCAGCTCCGATCGACGATGAGTCATCCAGCAACACCACCGACATCCCGCAGACGCCTGTCTGGCGGGACTGCAGAACGGAATGCCGCCGGATCGCGGAGGCGCGCGATGCCGGCACAGTGCAGCCCGTCGGGTTGTTGGTCTGCAAGTAAAACGGTGATCCGGGAATATCCTGCCGGAGGCGGCTCCCCCTTCACCCCGAAACCCGATACAGTGAGTGCTCCGTTGCATTGTGGCGCCGGGGGCCGGGTGATCCGTAAGAGTAAAGAGGCCATGGTCCATCCCTGTCGGATACGGCTTCTGGGAGCCCCAATGATCTGTACATCATTCACACACTCGAGGAATGAACCATGACCAAGACGAAACATACCACGAAACCCCGATCCGTTCCCGCCTTCATTGGCATCGACCTGGCGAAGAACTCGGTCCATGTCCACGGCATCGACGCATCGGGCCGCAGCTGCGTTGACCGGAAGCTGAAGCCTGTGAAGCTGAAGGAATTCCTGGCCAACCTGGAACCCTGCGTGGTGGGCATGGAGGCCTGCGCCCGGGCCCACCAGTGGGGCCGGGACGTCCTGGCCATGGGGCATGAGGCGAAGCTCATGGCTCCTCAGTTCGTCAAGCCTTACGTCATGTCCAACAAGAACGACCGGGCCGACGCCGCGGCGATCTGCGAGGCGGTGCAGCGCCCGAGCATGCGTTTCGTGGGGATCAAGAGCGCGGATCGTCAGGCGCAGCAGGCCATCCACCGGGTCCGGTCCCGGGCGGTCGGCAACCGGACGGCCCACGCGAACGCAATCCGCGGCCTGCTGGCCGAGTACGGCATCGAGATTCCCCAGGGCCGCAGCAAGATCCGGCCGGCGGTGTCGGAGATTCTGGGGAACGGCGGCACGGCGGACATCACCCTGCCTCCCCGGTTCCTGGACGTGCTGGCAGAGCTGTACGACGAGCTGGTGCACATGGACGGGCGGGTGGAAAAATACGACCGGATGATCGAGGAGATTGCCCAGATGGATGAGCAGGCACGGCTGCTGATGACGATCCCGGGGGTGGGTCCGATGACGGCCACCGCGCTGCTGTCCACCATGGGGGATCCGGGCATGTTCCGGAACGGCAGGGAATGCGCGGCCTGGCTCGGCTTGGTACCGAGACAGCACTCGACGGGAGGGAAGGACCGTCTGCTGGGGATATCGAAACGGGGCGACCGGTACCTGCGCTGCCTGCTCATCCATGGCGCCAGGGTGATGGTCAATCAGCTTTCCCGGAAGGAGAAGACGGATCGTCGAAGCCAGTGGCTGAAGAGTTTGCTGGAGCGGCGTCACCGGAACGTGGCGACGGTGGCATTGGCGAACCGGATGGCGCGGACCGCATGGGCGGTGCTGACGTCCGGCAAGCCGTACGAAGAGAATCATGTGCCTGCCTGGGGGTAGGCCAACGGGGGACCGGGAACCTGATTCCGGATTCCAGTTATCAACCTGACATTAGAGTAGAGCAGTTACCCACCAGGGTTGCTTGAGAGCAATTGATCGTGATGGCAGAAAAGGCAAATCGCCGGAGTGAGAACCTGGTCCGTCCAAAGACCCGATTCATGGAATCCCTTGCGGTGTTCTGTGTAGAGGTCGACCGAATGATAAGGACACACCGGCGCGCATTCCATCAGGGCCAGGGGCATAGAGATCCCCATCGAAAGGTCGGATATATGGCAGCAGCCTGTCCCTTCCGGATCGTAATATTGTTCTTGCAAACCGGGGCGGGTCATATATGGACGGACCAGGGCGTGCTGGCGTCCTTCCGGGGCTGCTCGACCGTGGTCATGCTCGACCCCGCCGCGCCGCCGGGCGAGGAGATCGTCTGGCGGCTCGGCGCGAGCAACCTCTCCCGCGACGACTGGCAACGCCGTGGCCTCGGCCCGCCGCCGCTCCGCATCGTCGGCGATCCGGAGGGTGCGTTCTGCGGCCAGCACGCGGCGCAGCTGCTGCCGCCGCCTCCGGGCCTGCGCCTGCCGCGCCTGCTGATGTTCGACAACGGCGTGGCCTGCGTCATCGATCCCCATACCGGCAAACTGCTCGGACGCAAGCCCGGCATCTACAGCCGGGCGGTGGAATACGCGCTCGATCTCGAACACGGCGAGGCGGTCTTCGTGCGCGACCATGCGCTCGGGGGCACGCGCGACATGCTCGGCCACGCCGGCGGGCATGTGGAACCCCTGCCGGGCGGCGGCTGGCTCGTGAGCTGGGGCGGCCTCGGCCGCGCGGCGCCCGACGAGGTAGGAGGTAAACGGCCCTCGGACATGGCGACGCGGGTCGATCCCGCGACCGGCATGGAGACCTTCCGGATACCGACGGCGGAGAGTGACGGAGCCCACCTGCGCCCTCTGCCGGTGAGTTCGCTTGCCCTCATGCAGGCGCCGGGCCGGCTCGTCGCCGTGCTGCCCGACGTGGCGCCAGCGGGGCATGGGGGCGCGGGAGAGACTGTCGAGATCGCGGTGGCCTTCTCGCGCCCGGTGGCGGCGTTCGGGCCGGAGACCGGCTCCGTCGCGGTCGCCGGCGGCGCGCTGGCGGAGGCCGCGCCGCTCGACGGCTTCGGCCGTCCGGCCCATGCCTGGCGGCTGGTGCTGGCGCCCTCGGGCGACGGGCCGCTGGAACTGCGGTTCCGGGCCGGCGTCGCCTGCGCGGGGTCGGAGA
>JAJDTE010000209.1:0-8384 GCA_022827325.1 Gammaproteobacteria bacterium
GACGTCCCGGCCCCACTGGTGGGCCCGGCCGCAGGTCTCCATGCCTACCACGCAGGGTTCCAGGTTGGCCAGGTATTCCTTCAGCTTCGCCGGCCGCATCTTCCGGTCGATGCAGGTGCGGCCCGATTCGTCGACGCCGTGGACGTGGATCGAGTTCTTGGCAAGGTCGACACCGACATAGGCCGGCGCGGCCTTGGGGACAATCACGCTATTTGTGCTGTTCATGCTATTCTTTGTCGTGGTCATGGTTCACTCCTCAGTGTGAATGGTTTAGCTGAAATCATTGGGGCTCCCAGAAGCCGGATCTGATCGGGGTGGGCCATGGCCGCTTCCCCTCCTGCCCGACCCGCCGTGCTGTTTGCCGCGCCTTGATCATGCGCCGTTACTGTAGCGGGTTTCAGTGCAGGAAACCTGCGGGCGCTCCCGGCAGGACGCACCCGGCCCCATCCGCTTGCAGACCAACACCCTGGCCGATTGCCGTGTACCGGCACCGCGCGCCTCCGCGGTCCGGCACGCTTACGGTTTGTGATGCTGCCTGACAGGCGTCTGCCGGGATGCTGACCGTGTTGCGGGATATGCAGGTGTTTCCCGAAGCCGCCACCGATGATGCCGCAAGAGGTGGAGGCGATTCATTCCATTATTTTTACTTTGGCATTGACACCAGTTGAGCATTTTCGTTTCTGTGCCGACATAAACGGGCATGTTTCGGAGGATTCAGATTATCCGGCCTCTGGATGGCACCTGCCAGAAAAACGTGCGCATACTCGACAGTGCAGGCCAGACCAGCCCGGGTACGATGAATACACCTTCAACACAGGGGACTTCCACATTTCCCATCTTCTGTCGGGTCATCTGGCATTCCTTCCGGCCTGCATACGCATTGGGAAATGAGGGGGTCGTGGTTTGGATATCGCCAGGGATTGCCTGCCGCAACCTATCGTCGTAGGCATCAGGCGCTTTCCTGACGGTCCAGCGCAATACAATATCCCGACCGACGGGTGTTGATCAAAAACAACGAAATCCGATGAAAGTCGGCCCTTGCTGCGTATTGACCCGGATGGACCCAGTGGATAATTTCAGATTCCAGATGCAACCTGCAGAATGAAAGGGGATACGGGCGCATGCGCGACATACTCGACCTCGACCGGTTTCCGCTCGACCGACCCGGCAGCGATGACTGGCAGGCCCTGGTGAACCGGTGCCGGGAAGACCTGGCAACCGGGGGCATGTACAACCTCGACGGACTGATGAAACCCCGGATTGCCGCGCAGGCGGTGGCGGAAATGATGCCGCTTTTCGAAGCCGAATCCTTCCTGCATGAGCGTCTGCACAACATCTACTTCAAGCCGATCGAGGACCTGCCAGAGGACCACCCGGCCCTGCGGGTGTTCCGGACATCGAACCGAACCCTGTGCGCCGACCAGATCGAAGGATCGCCCCTGATACGGCTTTACGAATGGCCGCCATTCGCCATGTTTCTCGCGGCCACGATGGACAAGCCCGAACTTCACGTCATGGAGGATCCGCTGGCGCGCGTGAACGTGATGTCCTACCGGGAGGGCCAGGAGCTGAACTGGCATTTCGACCGTTCCGAGTTCACCACCACGATGATGCTGCAGGCCCCCGAGAAAGGCGGCGGCTTCCAGTACCGCACGGGGCTTCGCAGCGACGATGATCCGAACTTCGAGGGCGTTGCGCGCCTGCTGCAGGGCAACGACCCGGATACCAGGATCCTCGTACTGGATCCCGGCACCCTCAACGTCTTCAAGGGAAAGAATACCGCCCACCGGGTTACCCCGGTCTCGGGAAGCAGGCCGCGTGTGATCGCGGTGTTCTCCTACTATGAGAAACCCGGCGTGATGTTTTCGAAAAGCGAGCAGGTCGGCTTCTACGGACGCGCCCTTTGAACGATGCCGCCCCATTCAGGGACGACCGGAAGCTTGCGTACCTGAATTCCGAAGGCGCTGACCGGCCGCTGAAGAGCCCGCTTCCCAAGGACTTCCTGGACCGCGCCCGCGCCTACCGGCTGTCGAGGTTGCGCATGCTGATGGACCGGCACGACGTGGCGGGATTGCTGCTTTACGATCCGGTCAATATCCGCTACGCCTTTGACTGCCAGAACATGAGCATCTGGACCAGCCACAATCCGCTGCGGTATGCGCTGATCCTGAACGGCGGGCCGGGGATCATGTTCGAATTCAAGGGCTGCGAACACCTGAACCACGGACTGCCCGGAATTGACGAAATACGGATTTCGACCGGCTGGATGTTCATGTGCGCAGGCGATCGCTCCGGGGAGCGCCTGTCGCTCTGGGCCGATGAAATCGCCGCGGAAGTGCGGGCACATGGCGGCGGCAACCGGCGGCTGGCCGTGGACCGCATCGAGCCCGAGGGGGTCGCGGCGCTGAACGCACGCGGGATCGAGATCATCGATGGAGGGCAGATCACCGAGATCGCCCGCTCGATCAAGTCCGCCGAAGAGATCGAGCTGATGCGCTGGACCATCCGTGTCTGCGAGGCGGGCATGGCGCGAATCTACCGGCATTCGGATCCCGGCGTCACCGAACGTGAGCTCTGGGCCCACCTGCATTTCGAGAACGCGCGGTCCGGAGGCGAATGGCTGGAAACCAAGCTCCTGACCTGCGGCCCGAACACGAACCCATGGTACCGGGAATGCTCGGATCGGGAATGCCGGTTGGGCGAGATGATCTCGTTCGACACCGACATGGTCGGTCCGTATGGCTACTGCGCCGACCTGAGCCGGTCCTGGACGTGCGGAGACGTGCCGATGACCGGCCTGCAGAGGCGGCTTTACGCGACGGCCCGTGAGCAGATCGAGCACAACCTGGCGTTGCTGGAACCCGGCCTGGATTTCACCGAGTTCAACGCCCGGAGCTGGCAGATACCCGAAGCCCACCAGCCGTACCGGTATTCGCTGGCGGCGCACGGGGTGGGCATGGCGGATGAATGGCCGGTGATCCTGCTGCACCCGGACTTCGATACGAGCCATGGCGGCTGTTTCGAGACCGGCCAGGTGATCTGCGTGGAGAGCCTGATTGCCGAAGAAGGTTCGGAGAGCGTGAAGCTGGAGACCCAGGTGTTGATCACCGAATCCGGCGCGAGCCGGCTGGACAGCTTCCCCTGGGAGTTGTAGGCACGACCCCAGGTCATGGGGCTTGTAGTTTGTCCAGGGAATCCCTGACAGATACCGCCATCTTTTTCCCGATTCCAGCGGCTGATGTTTGTCAATCCAGCCATTCGGATCCACTGAATTCACTCTCCAGGAACCCGCCTGATCGAACATTCCCTGATAGGGTCTCTGATACAGTTGACTGTATCATTTCATCTGCCAAATCTTAATCCGGCACTGCAAGAATACAGAATTGAGGGAATCATGATCGCCCAAGCCGAACAACTGCTGCAACGCGGTCCCGGTGTTGCCTGTTCACTGTTGCCGGCGATCTTCGCTATTTTCAGCCAGTGGCATCTGACCGGTGCCCAGCAGATGACTCTGCTGGGACTCGGCAACGAGAAGACCCTCTACAACTGGAAGAGCCAGCCCGAAAAGGCCAGGCTGACAAGGGATCTGCTGGAACGGGCCAGCTATATCCTGGGGATCTACAAGTCCCTGCAAATCCTGTTGCCCGACCAGGCATTGGCCGGTCAGTGGCCGGTCAGTGGCCGGTCACCCCCAACGATAACCCGTTGTTCAATGGCACGGCGCCGCTTGACCGGTTGCTGGTCGGGCAGGTGGTGGACCTGGCCGTGGTCAGGAGTTTCCTCGATGCGGAGCGGGATGGCTGGTGACCGATATCGATACGCCATCCCGTAGTGAGGCAAATGGACCGGTCTATCGGGTCGTTCAGTCGCGCTATCCCCAGATCAGCCTTTTCGAGCTCGTCTCCAGTCCGCAGGACTGGGATGTGCTCTATGCCGTGGAGTCCCTGGCCAACCCCAGGCTACGCGATGAAGTGGGTGATATTCACCTGGTGCCGCCGGAAGACCGGGTGTATGGCGATGGCGCGTCCTGAATGATGGCGGCATTTACCCACCAGCCGACCGATGGTCGCGGTGGCCGTTTCAATCGGGACTTCGGAGTCTGTTACTGTGCTGCAGGAGTGACTGTGGCCATCGGTGAATCGTCTTTTCATCGCGCGCGTTTTCTGCGGGAATCCAGAATCGAACAGACCAGCCAGGAAATGCGCGTTATCCGCGCACAACTTGGGCCGACAACCCTGCATGATGTGCGACACCTGGTCGGAGATGCCATCTACGACTCCGATGATTACCGGGAAGCGCAGCAGCTCGGACGTGCGTTACGGGGTGCGAAACGTTACGGTGTCCACTACCAAAGCGTAAGAGCGAATGGCGAGTGTTTTGGCGTGATGCGTCCCAGAGCACTCTCGGATGCCATTCACTGGCGTTATCTGCGCTACCACTATGAGCTGGGAATGATCGTCGATGTTGAATCCCTGGACGGCAGTGACAGGAAGTGACGATCAGGTTACGGAAGTTTCAGGCACCGCACCAGGCTGCCTTTCCGTACGAACAGGTCAGGGTAGTTCTCCGTACTTCCGTGTATCTGGTGGTCGGTGACCTTGCTGCGGTCCTTCTTCCTGTACCTGCCCCGTCGGTTCACCTGTTCGGCAATCTCGTGCGTGGTCAGCCAGGCGTTGTCGTTGGCGATGAGAATGTTCCGGATTTCCTCGTGGAGGGTGATGTCCGACATGGCAGAGTATTCAGCTTATTCGATGTGACCGATCCAACCTTGTTCACCCGGGCAGGCAGCCACGCAAATATTCGCGGACATTCAAGCCGATGACCGCGGAAGATGGATGCCTCAGGAGTTTCCCGGCAGCCGGTAGCGGATCGTGTGCGTGGCGCCCTTCCACAGCGGAAGGGCGCTGGCTGCCCGGTCGCCGCCCCCCATCTCCGCATACATGACTTCGCAGCAGTCGGGCATTCGGCAGTTGGCCTCCGGATATCCTCCGACCTGCCGGTGTAGTTTCCCCGAAGTGATCTCGACATGGGATGTTCCCCGTTCTCCCGCATGACCGGCGCCTGAGGCCCGGTACTGTCCTGCAAGGTGAATGCGGATGCTGTTCGTGATTCCAGTCAGGCATGTTCAGATCCGGGTCCGTCACTGCTCGCGGAAATCCTCGCTCAGCCCGACAAACGATCCGAACAGCTCGCCGAGGCTCCCGTCGGCTTCCTCGAAATAGCTCGCACCGAACCCGGCCATGAGCCTCGGGTTGCCGGCCGCGTCCGGCTTGTTGGACAAGCTGCCGCCCCAGCGGCCCTTGGAGAAGGTGACCTCGCGGGTAGGGTGCCGGATCTCAGCCCCGCCCCCCTGGAAATTGCCAGTCTCGAAGGGCTGCTCAAGAAGGTGCAACTCGTAGTCGGAGATGTCGTGCTGGACATCGCCGCGCGAGGCGGGTGCGACTGCTGGACGGACAGTGAGATCGCCCACACAGCCAATGCATCCGCTCACCGTCCCTTCCCCGAAGTCCGCGCTGAGCGTTGCCAGTCCTTCCCATCCGTCGAACACGAAGTGGCGTTCCTCAATCGTGGCGCCGGGCACATACCCGTAGACTCCGCCAGCCAGACCGGCATAGGAAGCAGTCCCGGAGACGGGTATCTCGGGCAGATTGTCCGGATCGAACTCCGGGCCGTCGATGATGGAGTATTCCTCCGTGTCGAGGGGGTCCAGATCAGGCGGGTGCTGATCGGGGTAGTAGGCCCACCAGCCCGCCATCAGGTAGTCGGCCGGGTCGTCAGGGTCCCAACTGACCGCCGCATAGGCGAGCGACGCACCGTGCTTCTCGTCCTTCAGAAACCGCCACGCTTGCGCCTGATGACCGGGAATCGGGGTGTTGAAGGACTCGGCCGAGGTTACGTCGTCCAGCGTGTTCATGGTAAGCGGGCGACCGTCCTGCAGGTTGAGGTACACCCGCAGGTACTGTGTCGAGAACTGTGAGTTGCGCTCGAACTGGATCGTCTCGTCTACGGGAGCGGAAGTCGAGCAAGCCGCAAGAAGCCCCGTCATAAGAAGGATCACAAGAATCCGCATGCTTGCCTCTCCTGGAAGATGGATGTTGTCAATGCAAAGCGTGATTCCGGGATTTCCGGATCATCAAAACATGACGCCACCACGTTTACAGCCGGCGCGGGCGCCTGTGTCCTTCGGAATATTATGTAATCTTGTATAAAATGTGTGTGTCAGTACCCGTTAATATGATGTGAAAATAATAAATATCGCGTCAAATCGGTGTCGGAGTGCTCATGTCACGATCTCATCGAACCTTTTACAGGCCTGCCGACGATGCCAGTCCATTTCCGGCCTGGCACCGGACATGCTCTCCATGGAGGTGGAGCGGGGTGGGGTCAGGGAGAGCGGGGCCAGCCGGAGGGGCCGCCCGAATGGCTTCAGAGAGGCCGGACCAGGACGAAGATAAGGGTCACTATCCCGTGGTCGCCATCTTCAAAGGGCATAGCGCAGGGATATCCTGAAACCGTGGCTGGCGAGCCTCGCCCGCGTCGGGGCAAGATCGAGCGGCAACGGATCCCTGCTGCCGTCGCGCCAGACCACACGGCCCGCGCCACGGCCCGTGCGAACCTCGCCAAGGTCAGTGTAGCGCCAGCCAAGATCCAGGGTGGTACGCTCTCCCACTTCCATCGCGACGCCCGCCGTCACCATCCAGGCCAGCCCAGTCCGGCTCCCGCCCGGTACGGTCGTCGTCGTCGTCGGGAACGTCATGGACATCTCCCGGGTCCGGCTGTGCGCGATTCCGACGCCGGCCCCGACGAACGGGACGAAGGCGCCGGACCCGGCGGACCCCTGCTTCGGGAAGTCGTAAAAGCCTGCCACCATGCCGGACACGGATGACAGGTCCACGGAGACGGATTGACGGCGCTCCGGCGCAAGGAAATTCGCCCGGCCCCCGAAGGAGAAGCGCGGCCGGTATTCGACCAGAATCTCGAGACGCATCCCGCCGGACGGATAGCCGAACCCGACCTCCACTGCCGGAGCCGTTCCGAAATCGCCCCGGGACGACCGGTAGGGTGCGCCGTCACCGCCCGCTCCGCAGCCGTAGAGTGCTGCCGGAGAGGTGGCCATGCAATCGATGTCGGTGAACTCCGTACCGCCCGGCCGGTCGAATCCGATGCCGCCGCGCAGGTAGAAATCGCCGGCGATCACGGCCCCAGGCGTCAGCAGCCACATCCCGGTCACGACCGCGAATGCCGCCAGGTGCGGTTTCCGCAGGAGATTGGCGGTGAAAAGGATTCGATGGAATATGTGCAACGCTGGGGACATGCCGGATCTGCGCGGATGGGGATCGGGAATTCGTGGCGAGGGCGATCTGCAGGACCGTCGAGGCGGGATGGTACCACGCTGTACCGTGCCTCATCTCCGGCATCGATCTATTACTGGGCAGTATTTTTTTTGGAACAAGCCTTGTTCCTACTTGAAAAAATCGTTCAGGATTGGATCCATCGTTACCGACCTGAATTTTCCACGCCAAACTGGCCATCGATTCCACGCTGGAGTGGAGTGGTCAGTCGATCGACTTGTTGATCGACTTGTTGATGGTGCCGATGGGCAGATTGGGGTAATCTCATCCGGAGTCTTGCGCAGGGTATGCAGTCCGGCGCAAGTATTCCCGCTGTGTTCGACTATCTGATAGACCCCGACAATGTCCACCATTGACCATCCGATCGCCTCCTGCTTCTTTCTATGCCGTTTGGGGGCCTGCCTGCTTGCCATGCTTCTTAGCGCGTGTACGTCGGCCATCTCCTTCGCCGGCGAGGGCGGAGGCCCGGATGACGGCCGGTACTGCGAATTCACACCTACGCAGGACACCGGCGGCCGGGATCCCGGGCTGGTCGTCGGTGCCGAGGTCCTGCTGCCCGAAGGCAGCCGGCCCGGCTACGGCGTACACATCCGGTTCAACGGGAGCATAGGCGCCACGGGTGAGTTCGACAGTGTGCGTGCCGATTTCCCGAACGCCGCGGTTCTCGACTGCCGCGGCAGAGCCGTGCTGTCGCCGGGCTTCGTCAATGCGCACGAGCATCCCGCTTACAGCTGGGCCTTCCCCGACGTCAATCTGAACCCCGGCTATACCCACCGCGATGAATGGCGTCTCGGTACCGACGGCAGGGTGCCGTTGCCAATCCCGCCGCGTATCGACTTCGATTCCGAGGATTCGCGTAGTACCGCAATCCTCCTGGCCATGGAACTGCGGCACCTGCTCGGCGGTGCGACCGCCATCGCGGGCTCGGGTGGCGTGCCGGGGGTAATCCGCAGTATCAACCGCCACAAGCGCCGTGGCGATCCTGCGCTGTACGACGCGGAGGCGGACATGGCGACCTTCCCGTTTTCGTTT
>JAJDTE010000075.1:0-25648 GCA_022827325.1 Gammaproteobacteria bacterium
CCTGGGCCGGCAGTTCCGCGGCCACCTGGTACAGGTTGCCGTTCATCCAGCGGTTGTAGTCCGCCATCAGTTCGAAATGGCGCTTCAGTGACATCTGCCCGCAACTACGTCCGCAACGCCTTCAGGCGGGCAATGCTTTCCTCCGGCCATTGCTCCTTGAGGCGGTAGAACCCGGTCATCGCGGGACGGTCTTCCGGCAGCGCCACCCAGGGCGGCCTGGTGTCGGTGTAGATATGGATGTCGGGCGGCGCCAGGGCCGGGTTGTCCAGCGTGCCCACGCGCACGAAACGCACCGCTTCCCCCATCCCCAGGTAATTGCTCCAGAGCACGACCCGGCAGTCCGGACATCGGCTGACGATCTGGCCCTTGCCGCTGGCCGTGGGGATCCTGTGGGAATCCACCTCGCCCCTGTCCAGCGTGACACGCTCGGACTCGATGATGGCATTGAGCGCGCAGGCGGAGCCTGTCTCCCTCTGGCACCAGGTGCAGTAGCAGCAGTGCACGAACATCGGCCTGTCCTCCAGGCGGTAGACCACCCCGCCGCAGGTGCAGCGTCCGGTGGCGAACGGCTCACGGTCAGTCATGACTTCCTCCGGTCATAGGCGCGAGTGTAACCGCTGGCCCCGGTCAGTCGCGAGCGCGGTTTACCCACCGGCGGACTGCGCCCTCAGCCAGGTGTCCACCATGTCGGGGGAGAAGAGGTAGAAGGCGATGTCGATCCCGGCCCATTGATCCTCCCCGCAGACCGCAAGCGCGATACCCGCCGCCTCGTCATGGGGGTAGCCGTAGACACCGCAGGAAATGGCGGGAAACGCCACGGATCCGCAGTGATGGTCCCGCGCCAGGGCCAGCGCGCTGCGGTAGGCCGAATCCAGCAGCCTCGCCGGTTCGGGATCGATGTCGTAGCGCGGCCCGACGGCATGGATCACCCAGCGGGCCCGGAGCCGGCCGGCGGGCGTGATCCGCGCCCCGCCGATGGGACAGCGGACGCCGTCCGCCTCGGGAACCCGGCGGCAGTGCGCCAGCAGTTCCGGCCCCGCGGCGCGGTGGATGGCGCCGTCCACGCCGCCGCCGCCCAGCATGGCCGGATTGGCCGCGTTGACGATGGCGTCCGTGGTGGCCACCGTGATGTCGCCCTGGACGATGGCGATTTCCGTGCTCATGAAGCGGCCGCCTCGAGATGGCCGGGCATTGCTCCGGACGGAATCCCGCCGCGCTCAATAAGCCCGTTGCCGCGGCCGATCTCCCGTCCCATGGCGTCGTGCACGACGGCAGCAGAGACCGCCTGGAACCGGTTCCGGTTCACCATCCTTGCCATTCCGCGATTTCGCAATACGGAAACGACAACATGAACGTTATTCAACAGCATGCCTGTATTTTACGGCCTGGCCTTCTGGCGGCGCCATCAACCCCATGCGCCGTGATTGTTCCGATGTACTGGCATTCCTGGCCTGAATGGAGTCTTCACTTGTCCGGAATAACGAACCGCCAGGGTCAAGTCACCGAAAGCAGGCGCATCGTCGAGGCGACCGGGCCCGCTCCTTCATGGTCGGCCATCGTGCCGTTGACCGGGATTGCCATGGGACGGGAGCAGCTTTCCCGGCAGGCGCTGCGATGCGTCGATCTGTTTGCGGAACCGGTGCGGGAGCGCGTCCGGCAGACGGGAGCGTTCGTGTGTACTGCCTAGCGTAACAGCCCCGGCAACCATGTCGCGGCTTGCGGAAAGGCGATCATCAGCCCACCGAATATGATGCCCACGACCACGAAAAGCGGGACCTCCCGGAACGCCTTCTCGGGACTCTCCCTGGCAACCCCGGCGGCGGTGTAGATCCCGACGCAGACGGGCGGCGTGATCATGCCGATCCCCGCGAATGCCACGAACACGATATAGAGGTGCAGGATGTCGAGGTTCAGCGACAGGGCCAGCGCGGCGAAGACCGGAACGGTGAGATAGAAGACCGGGACAATCTCGATGAAGGTGCCGAGGATGAGGCAGATGACGGCCACTGCCAGCCAGAAGGCCAGCGGCGTGCCGCCCATTTCGGTGAAATAGGCGATGATCTTCTGCGGCGCCTGGCTGTAGGTCAAGACGACGCTCAGGAAGGTGGCCATCGCGATGATGGCGAAGATCACCGCGGTAATCCGCGCCGTCTGGTGAAGGGCGTCCATGATGCCGGGCAAGGTCAGTTCGCGGTAGACGAATACGCCGATCAGTATCGCCCAGACGCCCGCCATGGCGGCGGATTCCGAAGGCGTGAGCAGCCCCGCGTAGATTCCGCCCAGGATGATGACCGGCGTGAACAGGCCCGGCAGCGCGGACCGGAGCGCCGCCAGGCGCTCGCCGGTCGTGGCGCGCTCTGCGTTGCGCAGGTGGCGGCAGCGCCAGATGACCACGATGGACAGCAGCACGAACAGTACCAGTCCCGGCACGAACCCGGCCGCGAAGGTTCTTGAAACCGGCACGTCCGTGAGGGCGCTGAACAGGATCGCGGCGTTCGATGGCGGGATCAGGGATTCCAGGAACGCGGCCGAGGCGGCCAGCACGATCACGAAGGGCTTGGGATAGCCCTGCTCGACCATCTTGGGGATCATGATCGTGCCGATGGCAGTGATCGCGGCGAGGATCGAGCCGCAGAAGGCCGCGAAGAACCCCATGGCCAGGATCATCGCGAGCCCCAGCCCTCCGGGCCAATGGCCGACCAGCGTGGTGGCGAAATGCACCAGCCGGGCGGCGGCTCCGCCGCGCAGCATCACCATGCCCGTGAAGATGAACAGCGGCACCGCAATCAGCACATGCTTGGTCATCGCCCCGAACGAGACCTGGATCAATGTCGACCACGGCAGGTTCATGCCCCAGATCGCAACCGATGCGCTGCCGATGCCGAAGACCATGAAGATCGGCACCGACAGCAGAAGCAGCATCATGGAAAACAGCGTCGCGGCGGCGTTCATCGGTCCGCCCTTTTCAGCCGCGCCATGTCGCGCAGGGTTTCAAGCCAGAGCTCGATCGAGAACAGCGCCAGTATGGCGAAACCCGTGGGGAAGGCCAGGTACATCCACCAGATCGGCAGTTCGATCTCGAGTTCCATCAACTGGCCAAGGCGGCGAAACAGGGCCACGGCCTCGTTGCCGGCCTGCAGGAACATCACCGAGCCGATGATCATCAGGGTGTAGACGAAGAGCTTGAGCCACAGGGCAGCCATGCCGCGCAGAAATGTCGGCAGCAGGTCGACCTGGATGTGCGAACCCGAACGCAGGAGCGGCCCAAGCAGGGGAAACACCATCCAGGGCACCAGCGCCGGAGGCAGTTCGATGAACCAGTCGTAACCGGTGCCGCTGACATAACGCGTGACCGCGCTGGCCGTCAGCGCCAGGACCATCACCGCGGCCAGACAGGAAGAGGTTACCGCGGTGAGTTTCTCGAGTGCCCCGTTGACCACACGGGCAAACGACAGGATCGGTGTCATGACCCGACTCCCCGGGCGGAAACGGGGACCCGCGCCACCGTGCGCCGAGCCCCGCTCCGCTGCCGGATCAGTTGGCCGTGAAGTTCTGTGCCGCCTCCAGTACGTCGGCGTCGACGGTTTCGGCGATCACCGGCATGACCTTTTCACCCATCAGTTTCTGGAACTCGGCCAGGGCATCCCCCTCAAGGGTTGTGACCACGCCGCCGCGTTCTTCGAATTCGGCAAGCGTTTCCTCGCCCGTCTGCATGATCCTGTCGGTGGAGATCTGCCCGACTTCCCGGCCCACCTCGATCAGCAACTCCTGAAGATCCCCGGGCAGGCCATCGAACCATGTCTTGTTGGCCATGATATAGGCGTCGGCAAAATACTGGTACGGCTTCTGGCCATGGGTCAGGTACTCCCACCAGCTGAACGCGCGGATCGACCCCGGCGGGCTGTTGATCGTGTCGATCATGCCGGTCTGAAGCCCGGAATAGACCTCCCGCGTGGGCATCGACACCGTGTTGGCGCCAAGCGCCTCCCACATTGGTCGTTCCGCCCCGATCAGGGCGCGCGCCTTGAGGCCGGCCATGGACGCCACGCCACTCAACTCCTCCGTCGAGAACGTCATGACGGGACCCACCGGGTTGTACATCAGCAGAACGGAATCGGATTTCGTCGTGATGTCGTCCCAGACCGCCTGGCCCGCCGGGTCTTCGGTAAAGAACGCGCGCTGCTCGTCGTAGCTGTCGAACATTCCCGTGATCGACACGACGTTGAAGTTCTTGTTGATCGGCGGAAAGGCCACGACGGCGACGATGCCGCCCATTTCAACCGCGCCCGATGTCACGGCGCCGAGCTGTTCGCGGATGCCGAACAGCTGGCCTGCCGGAAACACGTCGATCCGGAGCCGGCCTTCGGCCCGCTTGTTCACCTCGTTCGCATACATCTGGGAATGGATCGCGCTATGATGCTTTGGCCCCCAGTGCACCGAAAGACGGGCGACGATTTCTTCGGCAACGGCGGCCTTGCCACCCAATACCGTAAGCGCTGCAACGGCCATGAGGCCGATCCCGATAGCTCCTCGGAGCGGTTTGACCAATGATTTCATTTCGTTCTCCACAGTGGTTGCCTTGCGGCTGTAATTTATTGGACTACTCGTAAAATTGCCGGAGCAAACGGGTTTTCTGCTCCGGCAGGCGATTTACATAAAAACAGGGCCATGGGGCCGGACGTTGGTATGGTGGTCTTTCAACAAACACCGGCACCGCTCGACCGGACCATGCCCCTTGGAACGACTATATCCAACATTCGCAACCTGTTTCAAGCGGAACCATTGCCCGCTGGCGGATACCGGGCAATCCCCGATCGATGCCACCGCGGTTTCCGGCCGGCTGTCCGCCTGCCGGGGCCTCCAGGTGCCAGCATCCCCGCGCCGGGTCCGATTCAGGCCTCAAGTCGACGAAAATGAAGCCCGCCGCGCTCCCCGGGATGCTATGATCCGGGTTCCTTAAGTGTTGATCATCATGGTCCGTTGCGACGATTTCCGGCATCGCAATCCAAGAAACCCGCCAGCACAAGTCCCGCTATGAATCCCTGGTATTCCGTTTTCCGGTCGGCCGGCATGGCGCCGGCGCATGCGTGCAGGACCATTTCGACCGGCCGCGGCAGGAGCGCCGTGAGCATGGTTTACCGGAGTCGTATTCCATAAGGAACCGGCGACCGGATGCTGTCGACGAGGACCAGATTGTTTTCCACCGGGGACGCACGCCGACTGGCGAGGCGGCGGTTGCCGCGCCTGGTGTTTGACTTCGTCGACGGCGCGGCAGGGCGGGAGGCCGCAATGCGGCGCAACGAAGCGCGGTTTGACGACATCTGCCTGCAGCCGCGTGTCCTGGAGAATGTCGCATCCCGAAGCCTCACGACGGAGATCCTGGGGCAGACGTTCAGCGTTCCCTTCGGCATCGCGCCCATGGGAATGTGCAATCTGGTCTGTCCGGGCGCGGACCGGATCCTCGCCGGGACGGCCGCGCGCCTCGGCATGCCGGTCTGCGTCTCTTCCGCAGCGTCGAGCACGCTTGAAGACATGCGCGAGTGGGCCGGGGCCCGCGCCTGGTTTCAGCTGTACTACGGCCAATCCGAAGAATCGACGGTGGCCGCGGTGGAACGGGCGGCCGGGGCCGGTTACGACACCCTGGTGCTGACCGCCGACGTTCCGCAGGTATCGCGCCGGGTGCGCGACCAGCGCAACGGATTCAACGTGCCCTTCCGGCTGACCCCGACATCCTTCCTCGATTTTGCGATCCATCCGCGCTGGTCCCTGTCGACCCTCGCGGCGGGCATTCCCTCCCCGAAAAACTTCGGCAAAGGAGACCGATTCGTCCGGGGCGCCAGCCGGGCCGGAGCGGACTGGAACTTCCTGACCAGGTTGCGAGGAGCGTGGAAGGGCAAGCTCATCGTCAAGGGGGTCACCTGCGCCCGGGACGCGGTGCGCGTCCGGGACGCGGGCGCCGATGCCGTCTACGTGTCGAATCACGGCGGCCGGCAGCTGGACAGCGCCCCGGCGGCCATCGACCTCCTGCCGCGGATCCGCGCGGCCCTGGGCCCCGACATGCCGCTGTTGTTCGACAGCGGCGTCCGCAGCGGCGAGGACGTGGTGAAGGCGCTGGCGCTCGGCGCGGACTTCGTGATGCTCGGACGCCCGGTTCTGTTTGCCCTGGGCGCCAGCGGGGCGAACGGCCTGTCGACGCTGCTGGACTGTTTTGTGCAGGATGCCGACGTCGCAATCGCCCAGCTCGGGGTCAGTTCGGTGGCGGAGCTCCGCACAGGCGTACTGTTCGAACCGGGCAGCGGGACGGACGGCGGGACATCAGACCCGCCACGGCCGCTCAGGGTCGCGGCCAAGAACTGAAGGGAGACCATCCGCGACATGGGGCAGGAAAACCGAATCCGCGGCGGCGCCCTGCTGGCCCGCGCGCTGAAGGAAAAGGGGGTGGACCACGCCTTCACCCTGGCCGGCGGATTCTGCAATCCGGCACTCGAGGGGTTCATGGAATGCCGGATACCGGTGATCAACTGCCCCCACGAACAGGTCGCGGGACACCTGGCCGACGGGTACACGCGGATCACCCGCAAGCCCACGGTCTGCCTGGTCGGACCCGAGGGATTCGCAAATGCCGTGCCCGCAATGCTCGAAGCCGGCGGCGAGCGCTCCCCGGTGATCTTCGTTACCGGCTCCTCGACGCTCAAGCGGCAGGGCGCGGGCGGCTTCAAGGAAATCGACGATGTGGCGATCGCCGCGCCGCTGGTGAAGTATTCCGTTCAGGTCACCGATGGCGAGCGCATCGGTGAATTCGTCGACCGGGCATGGCAGGCGGCGACCACCGGCTATCCGGGGCCGGTGCATATCAGCCTGCCGGTCGACATCATGTTTTCGTCCTTCGACGCGGATGCGGGCCGCGACGAACGGCCCTGGTCGCGTAGCGCGCGCCCGGCCCCGCGCGCCTGGCCCGATCCGTCCGGACTCGCCCGCCTGCTCGGCATCATCCGCGAGGCCGAACGCCCGATCGTGATCGGCGGGCACGGGATCTGGTGGACGGGTGCCGAGGACAGGCTGGAAGCCATGGGCCGCGCCCTGCGCATGCCCGTCTTCAATGTGCCCTACCACGCCAAGCTGCTCGGCGAGGAATGCGAGGCCTACATGGGGCTTGCCGACTTCCACCAGTACCACCCGTCGAAAACCGCCATCCACGAGGCCGACGTCGTGGTGATGGTGGGCGGGCGGCTCGACAACCAGATGAACTTCGGCAATCCGCCTTTTTTCCCCAGGGAAACCACGCTGGTCTGCGTGAACGGCTCGTCCGAGGAACTGGACAACAACTATGCCGCGGACGAGGTGCTGCTGTCGGACCCCGGCGCGTTCCTGGACGCACTCTCGGGCATCGGCCGGACCTGGGAGTCCTGGTTCGACCTGCAAAGGGAACGCCGCGCCGCATGGGTCGCCGAGTGGGAGGCGCACATCGCGGCGGAAACCGCCCGGGACGAGGCGGCGGGCGGCAACATGCATCCCCTGCAGCTGGGCCTCGATGTGCAGGCCGAGATGAACGATGACGACTGGCTGGTCTTCGACGGCGGCAACACGCATTTCTGGAACGAGATCGCCGTGAACATGGCCGGCTGGCGCGGGCAGAAACTGGGCGGGATCATGCACCCCGGCAACTATTCGCTGCTGGGGGTCGGGGTCAGTTTCGGCATTGCAGCCAAGGCCACGCACCCGGACAGCAACGTCGTGGTGGTCTCCGGCGACGGGGCTTTCCTGTCGGGCGGACTGTCGATCGAGGCCGCGTTCCAGGAAGGGCTGCCGATCACCGTGGTCGTCGACAACAACGGCGGGCTCGACTGCATCAGCCAGCAGCAGGAGCGTCTCTTCGCCAATGGCAGTCACTTTGCCACCGACTTCCGCGATATCCCTTTTCACACGATGTTCGAGGGACTCGGCGGACATGGCGAACTGGTGGAGACACGCGCAGCGCTGCGCCCAGCCCTGCGGCGCGCGATGGCGTCCGGCAAAACGGCCTGTGTGAACGTCAAGTGCCGCGGCGTGATTTCTCCCATCGTTGCGGCAACATCGGACAAGCGCGACAAGGCGTCGATCGAATAATGGCGACGGTGTCTTCCCATACGCTCAATGGCGTCGACGGCAGCCATGCGGGCGGCATCGCGGTACGGCTGGTCGATCTGGCCACTGGGCGGACGGTCTTCGACACCAGGATGGACGACGGCGGACGCCTGATCCAGGAGGTCGCCGCGCCCGACCCGGAGGGGCGCTACGAGCTGGTCTTTCAGACCGGCGACTATTGGCAGGCCCGGGTCCCTGGCACCCACGGCGCCCGCATCATGGACGAGATTGTCATCCGTTTCTCCATGCCCGACCCGGAGGGGCGCTATCACATTCCCCTGATCCTGTCACCGCACGGCTACTCCCTGTGGAGTTCCACCGAGCATGGCTGACGGGCTGAACTTTTCCCGCCGGTTGCGCCGCACCCCCTACACGGCCTCTGCCGAGGCCGCCGGCGTCACCGGCTTTTCCGTGGTCAACCACATGCTTCTGCCCAAGGCGTACGGCCGCCCGGTCGAGGAGGACTACTGGCACCTTCGCGAGCACGTGCAGATCTGGGATGTCGCCTGCCAGCGCCAGGTGCAGATCGAGGGCCGCGACGCCGCTGGGCTGGTCCAGTGGATGACCCCGCGCGACATCTCGCGCGCCAACACCGGCGACTGTCTCTATGTCCCGATCACGGATGAAACGGGCGGCCTGATCAATGACCCGATTCTGCTGAAACTGGCAGACGACCGGTTCTGGCTGTCGGCCGCGGATTCCGATCTGCTGCTATTCGCCAAGGGGCTTGCGCTCGGGCGCGGGCTTGACGTGACCGTCGACGAGCCGGACGTGTCGCCCCTGGCCGTGCAGGGGCCGAAAGCCGAGGCCCTGCTTTGCGACCTGTTCGGCGGCCATGTCCGCGAGATCGGGTTTTTCAAGTTCGACTGGGTCGACTTTGCCGGCACGCGGCAACTGATCGCGCGGTCCGGGTATTCCCGGCAGGGCGGGTTCGAAATCTACCTGAAAGGCGGACACCTGGGCGCCGCCCTCTGGAACGCCGTCTGGCAGGCCGGACAGCCCTACGGCATTGCCCCCGGCTGTCCCAATCTGATTGATCGCATCGAGGGCGGGATCCTGTCATACGGCAACGAAATGACCCGTGAACAGAATCCTTTCGAAATCGGCATGGGGAAGTTCTGCAGCCTGAACGGGGCGGTCGACTATCTCGGACGCGACGCCCTGCAGAAGTTCTCAGACAGGGGCGCGGAGCGCCAGATCCGCGGCGTCCTTTTCGATGGCGGTCCCTGCCCCACCTGCGCCGAGCCCTGGCCGGTCAATGTGGGCGACCGGCAGGTTGGCCAGATCACGAGCGCCATCTGGTCACCGCGTCTGAAACGGAATGTCGGCCTGTCGCTGATCGACCGGGAATTCTGGGATGCGGGTCAGCCGGTGACCGTGCACAGCAAGGACGGCGCCACCCGTGCGGGCGAGGTTTCGGCCCTGCCCTTCGTCTGACGGGTCCTGCGTCCGGATCGACAATCACAGCCGCAGGTTTCCGGACGCGGAAAACGCCCGGCTACGCGACCTCCGGCAGGCTGATCCCGATGGCTGCGGCGGGCCGGAAGATCGTGCTGACGTTTACGGCGGGGTACAGTCGCTCAAGTCCGCGCCAGCGGGCTTCCGTCGTCAATCCCCGGCCCAGTCAAGGAATTCCACCTCGCCGGTGGCGAGATCGTACTCGGCGCCCACCACCGTGAGCCGGCCCGTCTCGACGAGCCGTCCGAGCATTTCCGAGCCCTGGGTGAGAACGGCCACCTGGGTCCGGACATTGGCCCGCACCGCTTGCCGGACGAGCGTGTCGTGATCGGCATCCGGGGCCGTACCCGGCAGTGACCGCACCGCCGGGCGGATCCGGTTCAGGATGGCTCCCAGGTTCGCCGAGGGGTTGCCGGCGGAATGGTCGAGATCCTTCAGCGTGGCCTCGATGGCGCCGCACCGGGTGTGTCCCAGCACCACCACCAGCTCGATGCCGAACTTGTCGGCGGCAAACTCCACGCTGCCCACCTGGGACGGCGCCGCCACGTTGCCCGCCACGCGAACGACGAAGAGGTCGCCAAGCCCCTGGTCGAACACCAGCTCCGCCGGCACCCGCGAATCGGAACATCCGAGGATGGCGGCGAACGGGTTCTGGCCGTCGGTGAGCCGCATGCGCCGGTTCGGGCTGACGGCGCCGCTCCGCCGGCGGCCGGCCACGAAACGCCGGTTGCCTTCCTTCAGTCGTTCGATTGCTTCCAGGGCGGTGGTCATCCAGGGTCAGTTGGTGGCGGTGTCGGGATATTCTACTGCCTCGAGCCCATCCGCGGGACGCCGGGCAGCTCTATTTGCCCGTAACACGCAGGGCGGGCGGCCCGTCAGTCAAGGCAAAATCCCTGCTCCCTGACATACCTGCCGAAATCGGTCCGCGCGGGCACCGCGTATTGCCGGGTTCTTCGTTCCGACCAGCCATAGTCCTCCGACACCCCGAAGCGGTCCGCCATGAACTGCTCGTGGTCCGGTGTCCGGTCCACCGACTCCCGCCGCCGGTCATATGCCGCCACCTGCGCCGGCAGGTCCGCGTCATCGTAGGTTTCCTCGTGCACGGTCACGGCCAGGGGCAGGCGCATGCTGACGGGCGGCGTCTCGGCGGGCCATCCCACCGCCATCCCCGCAACCGGAAATACGTGGGCCGGCAGCTCAAGTTCCCGGGAAAGATCGAAGACCCGGTTCCGCACCTCGCTCACAGGGCAGCAGCCGAGCCCGGCCACCTCCGCGGCGGTGATGAACGCCTGCATGGCGAGACCGGTGTCCACCGCGGCATTCATGAAGGCATCGAGGTGGTCGTTGGCGAACGGATGGCCGCGGTGTTCCGCCAGCCTCCGGATACGCCGGCTGTCACCGCACCATACCAGGAAGACCGGCGCCTGCGAGATCCACCCGATGCCCGGCGAATACCGGGAAATGCGCCGGAGCTTTTCCCGGTTACGGACACGGATCACGCTGCGCTGCTGCAGGTCTGACTTGGACGGTGCGGAAAAGGCCGCGGACAGCACGGCATGCAGCAGGTTGTCCGGCACCGGCTCCACCTCGAACAGCCTGCAGCTCCGGTGGTCCAGCATGCGCCCGATGGCCGGGTTGAATGCGGTCGCATGTTCATCATCAAGGCCGGCACCGAACCGGGCCTCGTGGCTTTGTTGAATGGTCATCTCGCTCTTCGCAACCGGTGGTGGAGGGAACCATTAAACCACATCGCGTCCGTCCGCTGCCGGCAAAACGCGTCCGGGCGCCCGTGCTCCCTGTCCGGGGCGGTGCAGGGAATATTGATTCCCCCGCCCGCAACCATTATGTTCCCATGCATACATCCACGGAAAACTCGCCATGCAATGGGCCCTGCTCGCCATCGTCGTGATCGCGCTTTTTCTCCTGTCGGGCCGCTACCCGAAGCTCGCCTTCGGCATCTTCGCGGCGCTGGTGGTGATCGTCGCGGGAGTGGTTTTCCTTGGCCAGGACGACGCCACAATCCGCAAGGCGCAAATCGGCCCGGAGAACGTCACGGTGGAAAACACCGCCGGCATGCCCGCCTACGGCGGCGCCTACCGCCTTACCGGGCGCATCAAGAATAACCACGCCAGTGTGGAACTCAAGGAGGTGGTACTCAGCATCGTGATGCAGGACTGCGACGATACGGGCTGCCAGTCCGTGGGCCAGACCGACGAACAGGTCAACCTGCGGATTCCGGCGGGGCAGGCCCGTGACTTCAGCGTCACGGTCTACTTGGGGGAGCCCGCGATCTCGGGTACCATTGGCTGGGATTTCACCGTCACGAAGACCCGGAGCTGACTTGGGCTCAAGGTCCACGATGCCCTGATATCGAGGGAGTAGATTCATGCTGTATCCCGTTGCGCTGGCCCTGCACGTCCTATCCGCGGTGGTGTGGGTCGGCGGAATGTTCTTCGCCTACATGTGCCTCCGGCCGGTCCTTGGCGGCCGCGAGCCGGCCGAGCGCCTGCAGATCTGGGTGGGCGTGTTCAGAAAGTTCTTCCCCTGGGTAACCCTTGCCATCATCCTCCTGTTCCTTTCCGGCTTCTACCTGATCCACGTCTTGGGCGGGTTCAGCCAGATCGGTTATCATGTCTGGGGTATGCTGGGAATTGCCGTGATCATGACCGGGATCTACAAGTTCCTTCTCCTGGCGCCGTTCCGCCATCTCTGCCGGGGCGTGGAGGAGGGTAACCACAAGGTTGCGGCCTTCGCACTCGGGACCATCCGCAAGCTGGTTGGAACCAACCTGGTTCTCGGCATCATCGTGATCTGTCTCGCCACGGCTTTCCGGTCCTGGTAGGCATGCGGATCCGGTCCCTGACCAGGCACGTCACGGCTTCCGCGGCCGGCCTGCTGCTCACCGTGCTGCTCGCCGTGCCGGGAAGCGCCGCGGAACTCCGGCGCGCAGCGCAGCCGTTCACCCTGGAGGCCCTGACCGGCAGCAGTGTATCCCTCGCGGACTACGGCGACCATGTGCTGCTGGTGAACTTCTGGGCGACCTGGTGCCCGCCCTGCGTGGCGGAGCTGTCCACGATGCAGGCGCTCAAGGATACGCTTGCCGGGGAGCCCTTCGAGATCCTGGCGCTCAACGTCGGCGAGGAGCCGCGGCAGGTGCGCGACTTTCTCCGCCATTTCAGGACGGATCTCGAATTTCCCATCCTGCTTCGCGCCGAGCGCGGCGTGGCCCGGGCGTGGAACGTGAACGCGATGCCCACTTCCGCCCTGATCGACAAGAAAGGCCGGCTCGCCGCCACCATGGTGGGCCCCCGGGACTGGAACAGCAGCGACAGCCTGCGCCTGGTGCGAATCCTGCTGGAAGAATAGGCAGGCAGGAAACATCGTTGACCACCCGGCCAGTCCACTGCGGCATTTTCGGCGGCACCTTCGATCCCATCCACCTCGGCCATACCGGTGCGGTCCGGCAGATCGTGGCACCCGCCCGCCTGGACGAGGTCCGGGTGATTCCCGCCGCCGTTCCGCCCCACCGCGATGAGCCCCGCGTCCCCGCGGCGGCGCGGCTCGACATGGTCCGCATCGCCCTGGCGGACGAGCCCGGCATGGTTGAAGATGCCAGGGAAATCGAACGGGCGGGACACAGCTACACCATGGACACGGTGATGGAGCTCAGGGCGGAATTCCCCGGCACACGGTTCAGCCTCATTCTCGGGCTCGATGCCGTCCTCGGGCTGGACCGCTGGCATCGCTGGGAAGATCTGCTCCAGCTGGTTGCGATAATTGCCATGGTGCGGCCCGGCTGGACGCCCCCGGAACCGCTACCGTCCTGGTGGCGCACCGGGGAAGGCGCCCCGGGACCGGATTCCGCTGGTAGAATCCACCTGATGGCGATCTCACCGATGGATGTCTCCGCCACCCGGATCCGCGACGACCTGCGCGCGGGCAGGGACGTGCACCACCTGCTGCATGCCGGTGTGCATGAATTCATTCGCCGTCACGGACTCTATTCCCGCTCTCCCGATCCTCGACGAACCCCATGACGGAAAAAAGCCCCCGGCCGAAGAACGCCGTCCGCTCCCCTGATCACGCCGCCTCCGCCGATGAAGGCGGCCGGGCCGAGGCCGAACGCATGCGGGACCTGGTCCTTGATGCCCTCGAGGAGGTCAAGGGCCGGGACATCGCCGTTCTCGACGTGACCGCCCTGACCGACATCTGCGACTACATGGTCGTGGTCTCCGGCGCCTCGGACCGGCATATCAAGACGCTCGCGGAAAGGGTGCTGGAGAAGATGCACGGGGCGGGCTGGCGCCAGATCGGCATCGAGGGCGAGGATGCGCGGGACTGGGTGCTGGTGGATTTCGTCGACGTGGTGGTGCATATCATGCGGCGCGAAACCCGCAAGCGGTACGATCTCGAAGGCCTGTGGGACCGGACGTTCGGCGAACTGCGCAAGGATGGGGATGCCGACAGGGACGGGGAGCAGGATGACGGATCAAGCACGGATGCGGAAAACACCGCGGCGTCGCGCCCCGAAGCCAGTTCCGGCTGACCCGGGGCGTCCCCGGGCGAAGTCATGCTGAACCTGCACCTGGTGGCCATCGGCGGGCGCATGCCGAACTGGGTGACCGAGGGGTGTGACGAGTACCGGAGGCGTATCCGGGGCCGGATGACACTGAACCTGGTGGAGGTTCCGGCCGTGAAGCGGGGGAAGAACGTGAACCCAGCCAGGATCGCCATGGTGGAGGAACGCCGGCTTACCGCCGCGGTGCCCGGGGGCTGCCGGCTCATCGCACTTGACCGGCAGGGCAGGGAGATGTCCACCATGGACATCGTACGGCGCCTGGAAGATTGGCTCGACAACGGCGAACAGGCGGCGCTGGTCGTGGGCGGTCCCGAGGGGCTGTCCGGGGACTTTCTCGCCAAGGCGGACGAATGCTGGTCGCTGTCGGCGCTCACGCTGGCCCATCCGGTGGTACGGGTGGTGCTCGCGGAACAGGTCTACCGCTGCTGGTCGATACTGGAAGGTCTGCCCTATCACCGCTGAATTGAATTCATGTCCCGGGCCCCGCTGATCCTCGCCTCCCGCTCGCCCCGCCGCAGGGAGCTGCTGTCACTGTTCGGCCTGCCCTTCAGCGTGCGGGACGCGGACGTGGACGAATCCCCCCTTGAGGGCGAGTCCCCCGAGGAGATGACCGGCCGCCTGGCCCGGCTGAAGTCGGAGACCGTGGTGTCCCTGGCCCCGGGCAGCTGGGTGCTGGGCGGCGACACCACGGTGGCGGTCGACGGCGAGGCCCTCGGCAAGCCCGCGGACCGCGCCCAGGCCGTCGCCATGCTCGAGCGCCTCTCCGGCGGGCGCCATGACGTGATCTCCGCGGTGGCCCTGGTGGGTCCCGGCTTTGCAGATGTTGAAGTAAGCCATACCCTGGTGGACTTCATGGAGCTGACGCCGGACATGATCTCCGCCTACTGCGATACCCGGGAACCGTACGACAAGGCGGGCGGTTACGGCATCCAGGGCCCGGCCGGCACCTTCGTCAGGGAGATTCACGGCAGCTACAGCGGCGTAGTAGGTCTGCCGCTGTACGAGACCCGGATGCTGCTGCAACGGGCGGGGCTGGTCTAGGACAGCACCCGGAGACTTCACCGAGACTGGTACTGCGGTTCCGCATGCCGAGCGGGTCGGGACCTTTCTTCTTTCGATAACCGGTCCATACGGAATCTTTGTTCCCGGCTGGTTTCCGCTTCCGCTGCAGCCACGATAGCGTCTCTATCACCACAGGTCGTCCGCCGTAACTTCGAAGATGGAGTCATTCAGAAACATGCGCCGGCCGAACAGGTTGCGGTCGACTTCGGTCAGTTTGGCCTCCTTGCAGATATCGTCCCATCCGTCCCGGATGGTGCCGATCTGCCGGTCGATCAGGTCCTTCGCCGCATCTCCGCTAAGCTGGAAATTGGGCGCGGCCTCAAGGCAGGTTGCAAGTGCGCTCGTCCTATTTTCTCCGGCGATCAGCATCGCCTGGCTGGCCAGATTGCCGGTGCGGCTTTGCGGGCAGATGTCATAGGCAGGGGTCAGGGTCAGGTGTTCGCCGTCCCAGAAGCCCGCATGGTTGCGGGCGTGATCGTCGGTGTTGCCGCAAAGGACGTTGAACACGAGCCGTCCGTACAGCTCGTGCAACGTCGCCTGTGGCGAGGTGAAGCGGTGCCGAATGATTTCCGCGAGGTCTTCATAACTGGCGTACCGCGCCATCATCCCATCGAGACCGAACAACGTCAGCGCCGAGACCATCGCCTTGCGCGTCCAGCCGTCTTTCGTCTTCGCGCGGTCGAATCGCTCGACCAGCAGCACATCCCTGCCGGCGGCATGCGTAAGACGCACGGGGGCGACGTTGAGCCCCGCCCTGGCCGCAAGGCGCATGGCGACATATTCCGCCTTCACCACACTGTAGGTGTCGGTCGACGACGAGAACTTGGCGATCATCTTTGTGTCGCCGTCCTGGATCATCGCTTTCGGGCGCGCGCCGCCAAGCGACGTGCCGTGGAACAGCGCCTGGTCGAGATCGGGTGTCAGCGGCACACCTTTGTCGACTTTCTCGGCGGCGTTCAGCAACTCTTCGAGCGTCGCGGTCTGAACGGCGCGCGGCACGTATTCGGAAGGGGATTGCTGGAAATCCAGTGCGCCGATGCGGTCGGAGCCGGACTCCAGCAGACAGGTCAGTTCGTCGAGCGCATCGATATCGGCATCCCTGCCCATTTGTCCGAAGACCCGGTTCAGGATGACGCGACGGCCCCACGCATCGGGCGCGGCGTCGCGCAGGCATCCGGCCATGCCCAGACCGGGTCCGGGCGCAATCGGTCCGCTGCGCAGCGGCAGTTCCGGCTCGTAGACCGGAATTCGGTCATCCGCTTCCAGATAGCTCTGACCGTAATTGAAGATCAGCCGCTCGCCGTCCCGCGCGATGCGGCCGGCGACAACCGGTGCCATCGCGCCGGGCAACCATATCCAGACATAGGCTTCCTCCGGCGCTTTCCTGCCGGGGCGATCAGAAGTCATCTTTCACCTTCGTCGTTCCCGTGCGGGCGGATCGCGGCAGCAGGGTGAGCTTGTCGCGCTCCATCGACAGATGACGCGTCAGCGTTGTCGGTTCGGCTTCGAACAGGCGCAGCCCGACAATGGCGGCCACCTCGAAGGCCGCGCCGATGGAGGAGCCCATTTCCCCTTTCTCGATACGCTGCACGAGGCCGCGTGAAACCCAGGCGCGTTCGGCGACCTCGGCAACCGTGATGCCGCGCTCGATGCGCGCGTTACGGATCATCAGCCCGAAAAGCTCCGCAGCTTCCCTGGCATAGCGGGAATAGCTTCTGTGAGTGGGTTTGGCCATTGCTATTTTATCTATAAACAGGTCTTTAAAGGATTATATGCCCTATTTATGGATCATTCTAGCAGATTTCAAGCGAGTCGAGAAGTTTGTGCGTTGTATCAGGACACAGCGCCAGATTCAGTAAGAAAGTGGAAAATCGCTTTACACCCAGCGGCGTGGGACCGTGAGCGCCACCGGTCGCCTCGCCACCACTTCGGTGTTTTCGAGGGCGCGATATTCTCCCTCTACCAGGAACGACGATTCATCACAGCCCACCTGCACGTCACATTCCACCGCGGCGTTCCAGTCGTCCCGGGAATGCTGAATGTGATAGTGGTACTCGGCCCTTGCCGACAACGGGTCCGACTCACGGCTGCGATAGGTCAGCGAACCCGACGCCGCCACGGCCATCCCGTGCCCGCTGACGCGGTAGCAGCCGTCGTCCTTGACGTACCTGCGCTCCACCAGTCCCGTCCGCGGGTCCCGGCGAACCGTGCGTTCGCGCCGCACGGGCCGCAACCAGACCGGCGCCTCTGAGACAGGTATGGCCGGGCCACAGGGATGATCACATTCCAGGTCCGCCAGCCGGTCCACCGGGAGGATGGGTAGCCTGAGCGTGGATTCGACGGTTCGAACGGTCAGGCGCATGGTCCTTGCCGCCAGCCAGACCAGTGGCCATGCCTGTGTGGAAACCGCCACCCTGAGGCGGTGTGCGGGGGGGATACGCTGCACAATGGGATCCATCCGGACCCGGATTCGGATCCATTCTTCAGGCCGAAGCGCCTCCGGCCGATCCAGCCCGTTCCGGTGGTGCAGGTTCAAAAGACCGTACACGATCTGTGTCGCGGACCCGTCCGGGCGCATGTCCACCAGCCTTGCCTGGATAATGCCCGCATGGTCGGCCCGGCAGTACAGGACCAGTTCCGGTCGGCCGCAGAGTATCAGCTCCTGCCCGAGAGGGACGCTGTCGAAACACAGCGAGCCCGCGTCCTCCGCAGCCTGATCCGGCGGCAGTTCGGGACCGATGCCATGGGGCAGCCATTCGGGCCCGTCGATGCCGTTTGCGAGGGGCGAGGCAATCTCCAGATCCACGCATTCCGGCTTCTCCTTGCCGGCCTGCCGCAGCACGCCGTCACCGAGAACCCAGACCTCCGGCACAATCTCGGACGGGGGCCAGCGGTCAACGCCCAGCCATCTGCCCGGCCGGTGGTCATAGCTGGTCGCCGGTAGCACACTGTCCTGCAGGTAGAGACGCACCCGGGGCAATGCCTCCGTGCCGTTGTCCCGCCCCTTCAGCCACCGGTCCCACCATCGCACCGCCTCCTGCAGGAACCCGGCCCGGGGCCCCGGCTTCGCGAGGTGCGGATAGGTGTGGGCCCAGGGTCCGATCCAGATCCTGCTCCGGGGATTCAGGCGTTCCGCCATGCGCAGTGCCGCCGCGGTGTACCCGTCCGCCCAGCCGCAGATCACCAGGGCGGGACACCGGACGGTGGCATGGTCTTCCGCCACGGAACCGTAACGCCAGTATTCGTCCCTGTGCTGATGCGCCATCCAGTTTTGCAGCACCATGGGCGCCTTCCGGAACCGCTCCAGCCAGGCAGCCCTCCAGTGCCCCTGGCTGATCAACGGGTCCGGGGGCCGCATCATGTACAGGGTATAGAGTGCGCCCCAGGACAACCCTGCGGTGAGGAGACAGCCGCCCTTGTAGTGGATATCGTCCGAGAACCGGTCGTCCGTGCCATGGACCGGGATGATCGCCTTCAGGGACGGGGGGTTTCGTGCCGCAACCTGGAGGGCGCTGAAGGCGCCCCAGGACATGCCGAACATGCCGGTATTGCCGTCGCACCACGGCTGCCGCGCGATCCAGGCAAGCGCCGCGACGGCGTCATCCTGCTCCTGCAGGACGTATTCATCCATCGGCAGCCCCTCCGAGTCGCCGGATCCGCGGAGTTCCACGCGCAGGGAGGCGTAGCCGTGACCGGCGAACCAGGGATGAATCAGGGCGTCCCTGGGCGCAGTGAAGTCACGGTGGCGGAAGGGCACATACTCCACCAGGGCGGGGACCGGGGCGTCCTCCGCGTCCGCGGGCAGCCAGAGCCGGGCGTGGAGCCGGACTTCCCCTGGCAGGGGAATCCGGAGTTCCGTGACTGTGCCGATGCGCCGCGGCAGTTCGTGAAGAACGCGCAGGTCGTCGACATCTGCCGCCACCAGGTTGACCATGTTCCGCTGTGCCGGTCGCAGTGTTGAGCCGCAGCCATCCTAACGGCTTCCGCCCTGATAGCAATACCCCCGTCGCAGCGTTCCCACCGGTGACGGAGCCCGGACAGCCGTGCGTGCCCGCCCTTGCCGCGCGGTGCCAAAGTCCTGTACTCTTTTTCGCCCCGGATCCGGAATCGTGCCATGCAGCCCGCGTCAACCCCTCCAGGGACCATGACCCAGGAGCAGCCGCATACCATGCGGGAGGAGATCCTGATCAACGTCACGCCCCAGGAAACCAGGGTGGCCACCCTGGAAAACGGCCTGCTGCAGGAAATCTACGTGGAGCGGGTCAAGAACAAGGGCATCGTGGGCAACATCTACGTCGGCAAGGTGGTCCGGGTGTTACCGGGAATGCAGGCCGCCTTCGTCGACATCGGGCTCGAGCGCACCGCATTCCTCCATGCCCGTGACCTGCAGGCGCGCACCGACGAGAGCCCCCAGCTGCAGCAGATGGACACGGAGACCAACATCGTCTCCCTGGTTTCCGAGGGCCAGGATATCGTGGTGCAGGTGGTCAAGGATCCCCTCGGCACCAAGGGCGCACGCCTGTCCAGCCAGATCAGCATCCCGTCGAGAAACCTGGTCTATCTGCCGAACAACGACTACATGGGGGTCTCCCAGCGCATCCAGGAACCCGCGACCCGGGAACGCCTCATGGAAGCCCTGAACCGTCTCAAGGGGGAAACCGGGGCCAGCGGGGGGTTCATTGTGCGCACGGCCGGGGAGACCGCGCTCGAGGAGGAGATCTTTTCGGACATGCAGTTCCTGATCCGGGTCTGGGAGAAGGTCCGGTCCCGGCGCACGGCCGGCAAGGTGCCGGCCCTGCTGCACACCAGCCTGCCGCTGGCCATGCGGACCGTGCGGGACCTGGTGTGGCAGAAGGTGAAGAAGATCCGCATCGACTCCAAGGAAACCTTCGAACTGGTGAGCAACTTTGCCCGGGAGCTGATGCCGGACGCCCTGGAGCGCATCGAGCACTATCCGGGTGGCAGGCCGATTTTCGATCTGTACGACGTGGAGGAGGAGATCCAGCGGGCGCTGCAGAAGCGCGTGCCCCTCAAGTCCGGCGGCTATCTCATCATCGACCAGACGGAAGCCATGACGACGGTGGACGTCAACACCGGCAGCTTTGTCGGCGCCCGCAATCTCGAGGAAACCATCTTCAAGACCAACCTGGAAGCCGCCGCCACCCTGGCCCACCAGCTCCGGGTGCGCAATCTCGGCGGCATCATCATCGTTGATTTCATCGACATGGGTGTGGACGATCACAAGGAACAGGTCATGCGGACCCTGGAGCGGGAACTGGCCAAGGACCGCACCAAGACCCAGGTCAACGACATGTCAGCCCTGGGCCTTGTGGAAATCACCCGAAAGCGCACCAGCGAAAGCCTGGAGCGGCTGCTGACCGAGGCGTGCCCTGCCTGCAGCGGCCGGGGCATCCAGAAGACCGCGGAAACCACCTGTTACGAGATCTTCCGCGAAATCCTCAGGGAAGCCCGCCAGTTCGACGCCGAGAAATACCTGGTGGTGGCTTCGCCGGCGGTCATCGAACTGCTGCAGGAGGAGGAATCCACCGGCCTGGCGGATTTGCAGGATTTCATCCGCAAGTCCATACACCTCAAGGTGGAACCCAGCTTTCACCAGGAGCAGTACGAAGTGGTGCTGATGTGACGGTCCGGTGGGCACGCCTCTTCTGGCTCCTGCCGGGTCTCCTCATGGTTGCCGGACGGGCCGGCGCCTTCGAGTCCACCGAACTGGTGATCCCGCGAAGCCAGTGGCCGGAATACGTCAACAGCAGCAGCATTGCCGAACTGCCCCAGGTCCGGCAGGTGCTGCGGCAATTCGATGAAGGCGGACGCTTCCGCATCATCGTGCGCTATCCCGGCGGCGTGGCGAACGCCCGGTGGGCCGGGGAACTGATCGGCTGGTTCATTGCCCACGGGGTGCCCGGCCAGTACATCAACCGGGAACTCGGCACCGGTGACCCGGACAGCCTGCTCCTGTTGCTTGTGACAGGCAACTGATTCCCTTCCCTGCCAACCGGTTTCACGGCCAGACCCACTGATGAAGTACCTGCCAAAGCTCCTGGCCGCGGGCCTCGCCACCGTCTGTACTCCGGCCCAAGCGGACGCCGAAAGCGATTACAACTACACCTGCGCAGCCTGCCACAACCTCGGTGTGGCCGGCGCACCCAAGGTCGGTGACTATGCCGCATGGAAGGATCGGATCGCCCAGGGCAACAAGGTGCTCTACGAGCATGCCATCAATGGCTACACCGGCAAGCAGGGCGTCATGCCGCCCAAGGGGGGCTTTGTCGGTCTGTCGGACAACACGGTGAAGGCCATCGTGGAATACATGGTCCTGCAGGCCTACCGTGCCGCCGCGGACTGAACATTGACAGGCATCGTCGGCCGCTACGCGCCCAGCCCCACGGGGCCGCTCCACCTCGGCAACCTGCGCACTGCGCTGCTGTGCTGGCTGCACGCCCGCGCCAACGGCGGCAGTCTGCTCGTCCGCATGGATGACCTCGACTCGCCGCGCAACCGGCCGGGCGCAGCGGAACGGATCCTGGAGGACCTCCGTTGGCTTGGCCTTGACTGGGAGGGCGAGGTCGTCGTGCAGTCAGCCCGCGGGGAACAGTACCAGGACGCTTTCGAACTGCTCGGGGAGGCCGGCAGCGCATTTCCCTGCCGCTGTTCCCGCCGGGACATCGAGACAGCGCCGGGTGTGCCCGATCCCCGCTTTCCGACGCCGCGCTATCCGGGAACCTGTCGGCCCGAAAACCGTCCGGCGGCGTTCGGCCCGGACGAACCCGTGGCTTGGCGCTTCCGGGTGGCGGACGCGACCCTTGAATTCCGTGACGGGATCCTGGGGCCGCAGCGGGCGAACCTGGCGGACTACCCCGGGGACTTCGTGATCCGGCGCAAGGACGGCATCTTCGCCTACCAGCTTGCCAGCGTGGTGGACGACGGGCTGCTCGGTGTGACCGACGTGGTCCGCGGGGCCGACCTGGCGGATTCCACCGCACGCCAGATCGCCCTGTTCCGAGCCCTCGGCTATCCCGTTCCCCGATTCTGGCACGTGCCGCTGATGACGGATGCGGCAGGAATGAAGCTATCCAAGCGGGACGGGGCGGATTCCCTCGACGGCCTGCGCGCGGAAGGCAGGTCCGCCGCGGAGATCGTCGGGATGCTGGGCTCGTCCCTGGGACTTTGCCCGGCCGGGGCCCGGCGGGACGCGCATGCGCTGCTCCGCGACCTTCGGCCGGACTTTCTTGGGCGCCTTGCCGCGTCCATCTGGCCCGGTAGCGGGTAAACCCGGTTTCAGAACGGCCAGGGGGAGCAGCCGAAGAAGCCCGCCAGGGCCCTGACCAGAAAATCCTGGTCCTGTACCCCCGCCAGTTCCCGGATGGAGTGCATGCCGAGCTGGGGGATGCCGACATCCACCGTGCGGACACCGAGCCGGGTGGCGGTGATGGGGCCGATGGTGGTACCGCAGCCCATGTCGGATCGCACCACGATGGCCTGCACCGGCACCCCGCCCTGTTCGCATACATGGCGGAACAGCGCCTCCGTCTCGCTGTTGGTGGCGTAGCGCTGGTTGTGATTGATCTTGATCACCGGGCCGGCGTTGATCATGGGACGGTGGGCGGGCTCGTGCTTGTCCGGGTAGTTCGGATGCACCCCGTGCGCATTGTCCACGGAAACCAGCATCGAGTGGGAGACCGCACGCGCCAGTGTCCCCGCATCGCCGCAGACCCGGCCGAGCACGTCCCTGAGAAACGTTCCATCCGCGCCGCTGGCCGAGCTGCTGCCCACTTCCTCGTGGTCGCTCAGCACGATCACGGCGTTGGTTCGGGCGCTGCTGCCGATCAACGCCTCGGTGGCCGCGAAGCAGCTGAGCAGGTTGTCGAGCCGCGCCGATGCGATGAATTCCTCCTCGAGCCCCACCACGGCCGCGGGTTGCCGGTCATAGAGGCTGAGCTCGAATCCCAGGACCCCGGATACATCGCCGATCCCCTGGGCGTCCAACTGCTTCTCCAGGAGCGCCGGAAACCCGGGTTCATTGCCGCGCATGGTGCAAAGGAGGGCGGGCAGGTCGTCCTGCCTGTTGATGCTGCGGCTTTCATTGACCTTTCGGTCGAGGTGAATGGCGAGACTGGGAATGAACGCCACCGGACGGTCGAAGTCCACCAGGGCGTTCCCGATCCGCCCCTCTCGGTCACGATAGGTCACCCTGCCGGCCAGCCCCAGGTCCCGGTCGAACCAGGGAGCCAGGAGCGCCCCGCCATAGACTTCCAGCGCCAGGCGGGCATAGCCCTCGCTTTCACTGATGGCCTCGGGTTTGACTTTCAGGCAGGGGCTGTCGGTATGGGCGCCGACCATGCGGAAACCGGGACCGGCATCGCCGGACCAGTTGAATGCGATCAGTGACGAGTCATTGCGGGTCACGAAATACCGGCCTTCGTCCAGTCCGCCCCAGTCGTCTCCCTCGGCCAGTCGGTGGAAGCCCGATTGCGCCAGACGCGCGCCCAGGTTCGCCACCGCGTGAAAGGGCGTGGGCGACCGGCTGAGGAAGTCGAGAAGCGGTTGCGGGAGTTCAGGCATGGACGTGCGACCTGGCGGACAGGCGTCGATGCTAAATCCGGAGCCGTTCCGGTTCAAGTGCATCCGGGGAAGGGCCCGAGGCAGGGCCGTTCTCTCCGGAAGGCGGCATACGCACCTTGGCCCGGAGCCCGGTCATTCGTTCACCCCGCAGCCCACCTGCCAGCATTGGCGGCTGTGGTCGCCGTCCAGGCGCACCGCGGTCAGCGCGCCGCCCCAGACACAACCGCTGTCCAGGCTGATGATGTTGCCCTGAAGGGAGAAGCCAAGCGCGGACCAGTGGCCGCAGACGATGCGCCAGCCGTCGCATTTCATGCGCGGATGCTGGTACCAGGGCATCAGCCGGGGCGGCTGGCTCCCGGGCGGACCTTTGTGCTCGAAGTCCATGTGGCGCTGCCCGTCCACGAAACGGATCCGTGTCAGGACATTGGTGATGAACCGCAGCCGGGCCTTGCCCTTCAGTTTGCCACTCCATGCCCGGGGCTCGCTGCCGTACATGTTGCGCAGGAAATCCGTGTAGCCGTCCCCGCGCAAAGCCTGCTCCACCTCGGCAGCCAGGCGCACCAGCTTGGACGGACCCCAGCCCGGGTAGACCCCGGCGTGCACCATCAGCGCCTTCAGGTCCCTGTCCACATGCACCATCGGCAGGTGCCGAAGCCAGTGCAGCAGTTCATCGCGGTCCGGCGCCTGCAGGACCTTCTTCAGGCTGTCGCCGGGCCGGACCTTCCGGATGCCCTCGGCCACTGCCAGCATGTGCAGGTCATGGTTGCCGAGCACGGTGGTCACGCTGTCGCCGAATTCCCTGACCATGCGCAGGGTCTCCAAGGAGTGGGGGCCGCGGTTGACGAGGTCGCCGGTCAACCAGAGCCGGTCCCTGGCGGGATCGAACTCAAGATCATCCAGGAGTTCCTCGAACGGCACCGCGCATCCCTGGATATCCCCGATGGCGTAAGTGGCCATTGCTGCGGCTGTCTCCCTGGCCCTGCTCGGTCAATCGTCCTGCAGCAGTTCGTCGAGGAGCATGTCCTCGGTGTCCGCGTTATCGGGCACCACGCCGTCCCTGATCTGTATTTCACGTCGCTGGCGATAGCTCTCGCGCAGGAACAGGTAGGGATCCGGCTGCAGCGCAAGCATTTTCTCGGTCCCGAGGTACCGGGCGCGGGTGTCGATCACGCGGAGCGTGTTGAGGCCGAGATTCGCATCGCTGTCCTCGGGGCGTATGGGACTGCCGTAGGTCAGCCCGGTTGCTACCCCGACCCCGTCGCGGATGTTGCTGGGGCCGAACAGCGGCAGCACCAGGTGCGGTCCCGGCGGCACACGCCAGACCGCCAGGGTCTGGCCGAAGTCCTCATCGTTCCGCTCGAAACCGAGGTCCGTGGCGATATCGGCGAACCCGGCAAAGCCGAGCGTCGTGTTGATGATGAACCGGCCGGCATCCCTGCCCGCCGCTCCCGGCTTGCCCTGCAGCAGGTCGTTCACCATGACATAGGGTTCCCCGAGGTTGCGGAAGAAATTCCCGATCCCGCCGCGCACGGGCCCCGGCACCACCCTGCGGTATCCCCTGGCCGTGGGCGCCAGCACCCATTCGTCGAACTGGATGTTGAACCGGGTCATGGCGCGGTTGTAGTTCTCGAGGGGATCGTCGTGCGAAGCGCCGTTGGTGGCGCACCCGGCCGTTGTCGCCAGCAGGCATACAACCAGGCAGCAGCAGAAAGTCCGTTGCATCGTAGAAATTCTTGTTGATGTCATGCAGGCTGCCTTCAAGGGTGTCAGGCAACTGCCCGGCACAGCGCCGGAGGCATTCCGAAGGGCGGGCATGATACCATTATTCGCGCCTGCCAATTCCCG